>JBDKUO010000069.1 GCA_039679645.1 Armatimonadota bacterium | reverse complement strand
TGTCAAATTTGCGGAAAAGAGTTGTTTCGGGAGACCCTTCTCCCGAAACGCCCCTGGTGCAGCAAGGTATCGGGACAGGGGTGTCCCGATACAACGGGGTTTATTCCGTAGATATGACACGCACCCTCGGCAAGCTCATCTGTTGACACGGACTTGTGTGTCTTGTACAATGAGGCTCGTACCACAATTTTACAACAGCCGGGAAGTTTGTCAATGAGCACACCTAATTTACAGGTGGTCTGGCACAGGTACAAGATCGGCGGGGATACAAAAGCGCGAGATACGCTAATTCAGCATTATGCGTATCTGGTGAAGATAACCGCCGGACGTGTAGTAACGAGCCTGCCTCCTAATGTAGAGCGCGACGACCTTATAAGTGCGGGGATTATAGGGCTGATCAAGGCTATAGACCAGTTCGATACCACGCGCGAGGTCAAGTTCGAGACATACGCGATTGCGCTGATTCGTGGAGCGATCCTGGAAATGCTGCGTGAGCAGGATTGGGTGCCTCGGTCGGTCCGCGAGAGGGTTAAAGCCCTTGAAAGGACCTACGTCGAGCTGGAGAGCCACCTCGGAAGGCCCGCCACCGAAGAGGAAGTGGCTAATGAGATGGGTCTGGAGATAGACGCATTTCATGTGCTGCTGGCCGACACTGGCCGCGCGTCTTTGCTGAGTCTGGACGATATTGTCCTTTCCAGCGAGGGCAATGAGAAGATACATCTGGCAGACGTGGTCTGCGATGAATCTTCGGATACGTCCGGCGACGTGGAATCGTCCGCAATGAAGCAGTCTCTCGGTGAGGGTATTGACAGACTCCCGGATAGAGAGAAACTGGTCATAGCTCTTTACTATTATGAAGGTCTCACATTCAAGGAGATCGGCAAAATTCTCGAGGTATCGGAATCCAGGGTCTATCAGCTTCATACGCAGGCCGTCCTGAGGCTGAGAGGCTATCTGCAGCGCGATCTGGCGCTGTTCCATTAACTTCTAAACTGAGAGGAGCGCATTTTAATGCACAAGATTAGATTTAGTCTGATCGCTATAGTGTTGCTGGCAATATTGACCACTTTACTTGCAGGCTGCGGCAGGAAGGGCCTGGTGAAGGTAAACGGCGAGAAAGTCTCGAAAGATGAGTTCTATTCAAGACTCGAGCAAGTGCCGGTCCAGACTCAGCAGGGCACAAAGATGGCGGGCCAGTATGTGATCGAACAGATAATTGGCGAGAAGCTCGTTCAGGGACTTGCTAAGAAAGAAGGCGTTGCGCCGACTGAGGACCAGATCGAGAAAAAGATTACAGCGATCAAAAAAGAGAGCGGCGGTGATCTTGCCAAAGTCCTTGCCCAGCGTGGCATGACAATGGACGATCTCAAGAAGCAGCTTACGATTCAGCAGGCGCTCGTGAATGTTGTTTCCAAAGGCGTCACGGTTCCCGATGCTGATGTCAAGAAGGCATATGAACAGGCTCTTGCCGCTAAGAACTCACCGTTCAAGCGCCCGGCTCAGGTGTTTATGAGCGTTATAGTCAGCTCCGACAAGAACGCAGTTGATAAGGCATACAAGATGATATCCGACGGCACTGATTTCAATACAGTTGCCATGCAGACAAACGATATTCCAGTGTTAAAGCAGAGCCAGGGCAAGTTAGGTTGGGTTAGCAGAGATGATACCATGTTCGGTACACAGGTGCGTAAATATGCTTTCTCGCTGGATATAGGAAAAACTACGAAGCCATTTAAGGATGACAACAAGTGGGTTATTCTTAGGGCCGAGCGCAAACGACCGCAGCGTATTCAGAAATACAATGACGTAAAGGACATGATCCGCGAGCAGATAGCCGTTGCCAAGGGTTCGCAGACCGGCACATTCCGCGAGGACCTGCAGAAGTTCACCAAGGAATCGGATATCGTAGTCAATGCCGAGAGATACAAGGGCATAGTAGATAATATCAAGAAGGAAGCCACTAAGAGCCTGGAAGAAAAGCTCAATCCGACTACCGGCAAAACGCCGGTTGCCAAGTAAGGCTTCCTTGGATTGATAGATATAGCGAATATGAGAATGGGCGCGATCGGACTGGTCGCGCCCTTTATTTTAGCTGCCTGTGGAGCAGTAATGCCTGACCCCTATCTTCCAGGCTTGCAGACATACAATCAAGAAAGCTACCCCGACTCCTGGAGCAATCCATGACAGCAGGGCGGGCAGCGTCGCATTTTCTGGCCGGTCCAATATGGCAAGTGAGGGAAAGTAGTTAACGAATGCCAGCGGCACCACAAAAGTGAAAAACCGTCTGAACCATGGTCTGTAGATGGAGATAGGAAACTGAGCAGTCTCTACCCCGCCGTCTGTTAGAGTATTTATAATCTCCAGGCTGTCTATGGTCCAGAATGCCATGGTAGCCTGCAGCACGAAGAGTCCAAAGAAGAAGCATACCCCGCCGATAATAGCGCCAATTGTCAGTGCAATCTTCGCAGGTGTCCAGATAATATGCAGAGCGCTTGCGCCCCAGAGGAGTACACACAGACCCTGCGCAAGACGTCCTACTTTGCTAAATTGAATTTCCTGGCCTAGTATTTGAAGCACAGTGTTTCGTGGACGGAGCAAGATGCGGTCGAAGTCACCCGATTTAATCATCCCAGGGAATACATCGAATCCCCGCGGAATTGTCTCGCCTATAGCAAACGCTACATGGACTATCCCGTATATTACAGCCGCCTCAGGCAAGCTCCAGCCGTTTAGGGTTTTGAACCTGTCAAACAGAGCCCACATCATCAGGAACTCCATTGCAGTGCCCAAGAGGTTCCCGATAGCGCTCATAACAAATGACAATCGATACTGCATCTGGGCGCGTATCGCAATAGCCACATATTTAATATAAAGTCCAATTGTGCCGGTCATATCAGCCCCCCTGCACCACCAGCATACGAGTGCCGCGAGCCATAACCCATCGCCCCAGAGTTACCATTGCAACCGTCCAGACGGCTTGGCGCGCCAGCACATACCATATATCGCATGCGGGGATGTGTCCCAGGTAGAGCCTGAAAGGTGTATCGACCAGGTCTCTGAACGGCAGCGCATAAAGCACGCTTTGAGCCCATCCGGGCAGCAGCGGCAGCGGGATTATCGCGCCCGAAAACACCCACACGGCTACCGGGATCAAACGGCTCACACCCTCACCCGAGATCGTCCAAAAGAGCGAGACCGATACTAGATTGGTAATCGCGCATCCGACAGCCAGCGCCCCGACAGTCGCAGCGGCCCATGCAATTCCCGACCCGACCGATGCCGGCAGTTTCATTCCAAGGAACGGCATTGCGATAATCACCAGCGGAATGGCTCGGAGCAGGGTGGGGGCAATACGCATCGCTATCGCCCGGCAATACCATGTCCAGTAGAGGTCCATAGGGCGAAGCAGTTCATAAGCCACTGTCCCTGTGCGCATCATTGCCCGGATGTCACCGTCCATGCTCCATGGCAGCATGGCAAACAGCGCCTGGCCCAGCCAGATGTATGTCACCACCTCCGGGAATGTCATCGGCTGGCTCGACTTTGTAGAACGGTAAAACGCAGCAAATATCATCACCCGGATCAGTCCCCAAAAAAGCTGAGTCCCGAACCCTGCGACCGCAGCCGCGCGATACTGCAGCAGCGTGCGAAACCTCGCGCTTATTATCGCCCAGTATGCCCTCATCGGCTTATCTTCCTGTAGAGCCGCGCAATTATCTCTTCAATCGGCGGGTTTTCTATAAACAAGTCCTGCACGGCATGCTTGCCTGCGATCCTGTATATAAGCTCCGCAGGCGGGATTCGATCAGGATAAAACCGCATATGGACCCGGCTGCCTTCACGGCTGACTACTTCGGCGTCAGGGTCGCTAATCTCGCTCTTTTCATCTACAAGGTCCACTATAAGCCTGCGCTCAGTGCTGACACTTGCGCGCAGTTCATCGAGCGTGCCGTCAGAGAGGATACGCCCGCTGCCGATTACCATTATCCTGCTGCACAGCGCCTCTATGTCGTCCATGTCATGAGTGGTGAGGATAACAGTCGTGCCCTTAGTTCGGTTTATCTGCTTGATAAAATCTCTAACGGCCAGTTTTGAGACCGCGTCCAGTCCGATGGTAGGCTCGTCCAAAAACAGGATAGACGGCGAGTGGATCAGCGCGGCGGCAAGATCGCATCTCATTCTCTGCCCCAAACTGAGCTGCCTCACGGGGGTGTCTATAAGCGCGCTCAAGCCGAGTATCTCAATGAGTTCATTTCTTGTCTGCAAATAAGCTTTATCAGGGACTCGGTAGATTTCTTTGAGCAGATCGAAAGACTCGATCACAGGCAGATCCCACCAAAGCTGTGTGCGCTGTCCGAATACGACACCTATGTCGCGCACGTGCGCCACGCGCTGCTTCCAGGGCACCCTGCCGAGTATTTCGCACCTGCCTGAGTCCGGCACGAGTATGCCGGAGATTACTTTGACTGTGGTCGATTTGCCTGCCCCATTCGGCCCGACATAACCCACCAGCTCTCCCGGCTCAATTTGAAATGAGACGCCGTCGAGCGCACGTATGGTTTTGTATTTTCGCCGCACCAGCCCTTTGAATGCTCCCCATGTGCCGGAGGTGCGCTGGGCGACGCGAAAAGTCTTGACAATGTTGTCGGCAATAATCTGTGGCATCTGACTGTTCCTGAAGTGAGATAGAAGTAGAGACGAAATTACGGCTTCTATCAGTGCGCAAAATATTCCTTCGTGAAAGCCAAATTATTCTTGTAGTAAAATTCGGTGTTGATGTAAACACTTATCTAACGGGTAACCTAAACATGGGTCGAAGATGGTATCTGCAGGGGGTGACTACAATGAGCATATTTGCCTGGATAATAGTCGGCCTCATTGCGGGCTTTCTCGCCAGACTTGCGCTGCCGGGTGAAGAACCCGGTCCGCGTGGGATATTCGGCGATCTTATAGCAGGTATAGTCGGCGCTATAATAGGCGGCTGGATATTCCGCGCGCTGGGCATGGCAGGAGTCACTGGGATCAACCTTGGCAGCATAATAGTTGCGTTCATAGGCGCCGTGATCTTCCTGCTGATCTGGCGAGCAATCAGCAAATACAGCCATCGTGGAGTCCGTGGCGCGGGACCGGCATAACGCTCATCCCGAGCGTTGCAATGCGGCGGCATTTGCAATGCCGCCGCATTTATTGTTTATTTATATGTCGGGATAATTATGCCGCGCAGGATCACATTCTGTGCGAACAGGAATACCACCAATGTCGGCACGGCAGCCACCACCAGAGAGGCCATGACCAGAGGCAGCGTATGCTTTTGTTGGAACTCATATATGAAGACCATAAGAGTCCACATCTTGGGGTCCTGACAGACCAGAAATGCCTGCATAAACGCTCCATAGGCCGCGCCGAATGCGCCAAGCGCAATGACCGCCAATATCGGTTTGCACAGCGGCAGAGTTATGCTCCAGAACATGCGCATCTCTCCCGCTCCGTCTATCAGGCCGGCCTCATATACTTCAGGAGGCAGGCTGTCGAAGAAGCCCTTCAGCAGGAATATTCCATATCCATTAGCAAGTCCCGGCAGGACTAAAGCCCAGTATGAGTTCATCAGACTTGCAGATATATTGAGATGAAGCGCGGAGGCAGCACGCGGCAGCGCCCAGCCTGCGAGCAGCCCCGTTACTATCGCAGCCAGTGATGCGCTCAGTATCAGCGGCATTTTTGAGCCGAACTTCCTTTGGAAAAAGACAAAACCCAGCATGCATACTGCAACCACAATCAGCCCGCCGACAGGAAAACTTTTTGTCATTAGGAAGCTTGGGATCATCAGCACTTCTGCAGGAAACGCCATTGTAGCAAGCAGGAACACCAATATATGATAGGTCTCCTTCAGCCTGAAGCGTGACATTGCATAAGCCGCCAGTGGGTTCACAGTGAGCGTCGTGCCTATAGTCAAAAGGATGTAAATGATGGTGACCCAGAGAGCATGACCATGAAGCAAGATATAATTGAGAACAGTGACAAAGTTATAGATGAAATACTGCCGCCGCAGTGTGTCTTTATGCGACAGGAAAGAGTCATATTGAAAGATGGCATATGGTATTCTGGCGGTGTCGAATGAAGAATAACTGGTGCCGTATGCTCTATTGGCATCTTCTATGCCGGCATATTTGTGCTCCAAGAACCTACGCCAGTTGTCTTCGGGCCGCATTAGCTTCATCGCTCCCAGAGGGCAGTTGGCCTGTATGAATCGGTTCCAGAGAGCCGCGTCTGCCTCTATTGTCGGCTCTGTTGTTTTCAACTCAGTAGAAATCGGCTTTTTGTTTTTGCTAAGGAACATGTGCCATTCCGGCATTGCTTTACTGGTGTCGATCTTTATATACTTTGCCCAGGCATAATGGGTTATGAAATCATGTTCGATATCAGAACCCAGCTTACCGGCAACCAGGTCATCGTATGTGATTTCCGAAAGTATGGGGTTACCCTTTGCATCTCTGGGGATTGCCGTAAGGTTCTTCGGTATGTCGGCTGTGCGCAGGAATTTATAAAGTACGGTGTCCGCATCAAAGAGCGTCGTGCGTTCGGGGCTGCGGGTCTCGATGAACTCGCGCCAATCTTGTGATCGGCGGCTGCCGTCAGGTTTACGATGGTCCAAATCCATCGGAATCCCAAAGTCTTCCCATGTCTGCGCAGTGTCGGTATAAGCCTTGTTCGCAGTAGAAATCGTGTGGTATTTAGCTTCCAGCCATTTGAAGTATTCATTCTGCAAAGCGAGCGGGCTGTCGCTGTTGGTCCTGTCCAAGAACAGTGCCTGCTTGAAGTCGGCAGGGCATATATTCTTTATGAAGTAGCGCACATCCGCGGCAGCAGCCTTGCGCTGGCGAGTAGGCAATTTTTGCAGTTGATCAAAATCGGACGCCTGCATATCGCGGACGGTAAACCAGTTGTCCTTGTCAAACCAAACGCTCAGCGACTCTATTGGCGCAGCATCAAATATATATTTCTTGAAGAGGATCTCATCGTTTGCCCAATATGCCGGTATGGGGTTTAGCTCCACGGTATCGGATTTACCTGTCGTGGCCATGCACACCATCAGCATAAACGGATAGACCATCGTCACAGCGCCGATTATCAGCAACAGATACATTGCCAAAAATATCAGTCTTACTTTTGGAGACTTGCGTCCCACTGCACTTACCAGCGACATATATTCTGCCTTATCCCTTCGCGCCTTTTGCTTCCTGATCCACGGATGTGTTGCGGAACTGGATCTTATTTAGTATCTGAAGCTGCTTTAATGTAAACCCGAGTAGTATTGCGCCCATAATCCATGCCATGGCCGTGGATAGGCCAAAGTTGAGGAACATAAATGCGTTGTACCATATATACAAACCAGTGGTCATCGTGGCATCCTGCGGGCCGCCGCCGGTCATCAGGAAGATGTTGCTGGATTCTTTAAACCCGGCTACAACTGCTCCAACGAGGTTGATGATAATGAGCGCCTGCAGGTTCGGGTACATTATATTTATAATTTTTTGCCAGAAGCCTGCGCCATCCAGGTCAGCGGCCTCATACTGCTCCTCAGGGATTCCCTTCATGGCAGCCAGGTATATCAAACATCCCGGCCCTGTTCCCGCCCATATAACCGGGATTACCAGCCACAACATCGCCAGACTCGGGTCTCTCAGGAACGATTGAATGCTGAAGTTGAACTTGCCGCCAAAGGTCGCACAAACGGCATGCGCTCCACCGGAAGAAAGCAGGCCAATCATGTAGCCGACTATCATAGCTCCCAATGCGCCGCCGAGTATGCCTGCAAGCCATCTCTCTCGACTGGAGTTTGTTTTTGCACCTGCCTGCAGCAGTAGTGAGGCTGCAATCAATATACCTACCGCGAGCACGGCAAGCTTTATGAACACCGCAAGCGGCGTTGGTATTTTGTTAAACCAGAGAATCAGGCTGTTGATGACGCCGAACTCCGTAGGGTCGTAGATCAGCCATTTCCAGAGAAAGAGTGTTACAACTCCTGTCGTTACGGCAGGCAGATAGAAAATAGTGCGGAAGAGCACCTTAAACCTTGGTATTTCCGTGAGCAGTATTGCAAGCCCGATAGGCGCCAGGAATCCAAGCCCGACAAGCATTATCATATACTGTAGAGTCTGCAGCAGATATTGCCAGAACTTAGGCTCGCTGACTGCTTCTATAAAGTTTCTCAGGCCGACAAAGCTTGAGCCGCCCAGTATTTTGTAATCCTGGAATGCCATCAGCAATCCACGCAAGAGCGGGTAGTACGCCCAGACGGCAATCGTGCCGACAGCGGGGATCAGAAACAGCCACGCATAGAGCCGCTTGCGCGCTTTATTGCCGCCGACTCCAAAGCCTTCATTGTCATCTACCTTTGCCTGGCTGCCCATTGCCAGCCGGACTACTTTGTGGGCGGCCAGCGTCAGAGCAACAGCCATAATAGCAAAGATAATCCAGCCTATTCTCGAACGGCGCGTAACCTCCGAATCGGGCATTTTGCCCAATATCATGGTGTTCACGTTGCGCACGGTGTCATCCATAATCCGCTGTGGGTCATACTTGAACTTGCCGGTGTTTGGGTTTGGAGTATCGTTTATAAGGGTTTCGAGAGGCATATTGAGCTCTCGGGTCTGCACATTAGTCCAGCCTGGGCAGTATGGCTCGACTCTTCCGTTGGTCTCAATGTCATTCCAGAGCTGTTTTGTCGCCTGTGACTGTCGCGCAAGCAGGTCCGTGTATCCGATTTCTTTGAGAATGGACGGGCGCACATACTCTCCCAAACCGTAACCGATGAGTGTTTGAGCCGTTATGCGCTGCGCCTGCGGACCTGTACAAAACTCAATGTATGTCCAGGCAGCGTCTCTAATAGCTTTGAGACTGTGCCTGCCGGGTTTGTCCTCAGCCATGATTCCTGCGCTTATTGCCAGATAATCGCCAGCGACATACGCCACATGTTTTTCGCCTTTGTATGAAGGTATCGGCGCAATAAAAAACTGGTTCTGATCGACTATGTCGGCGTCACTGAGAGCGGAAATTTGCATTGCGTAGGCTACATTTACCCCTCCGAGCCTGCCCGACTGATTATCTTTTGCCTGAGTGACTCCCCAATAAATGCGTTTGCGGACAGCCTTGTCATTCAGGTTAAAAACCTTGCCTGTCTGTGGGTCTGTCGCCTTGCCCGATTTGAGCATTGCCGGGGTGATATCAAACTCATGGTCTCCATTGCGCAGCCATGGTTGATGGATCAGCTTTCGATAAAAGTAGAATGCGCGCATAGCTTTTGGCTCATTTGTAACCATTCGCCATTCCAGGTCATAGGCTGAGGATCCGGTCGGCACGCCGAGCTTGTGTAGAGTATTGTCGGCGTTTTGCAGCTTGGGGTAGTATGCTGTCGCATCCGATATGGCAATGCCTAAGTCTTTGTAATTTGCCATGGGCGGGGGTGTCGGAATAAGAGTATCATTTTTGCGATAATAGGAGTGCACAACATCTCCGCCGCCGGACCACACATAATCGATAAAGTGCCATCCTGCTGCATATCCCGTAAGCATTGAAAGCCCGTATTGACGGCGGTCGCCTGGTTTGGAATTGGGTTCCTTGGCCGGGTCAATTGTCATATGGCGCGCATATCTATAGAGCTCATCCCAGTCTTTTGGAGCGCGGCCTGCAAGCCCGCCTCTGGCAAAAGCGGCTTTGTCACACTGCAGGGCAAGAGCATAAAACATCTGGGGTATTGCAATAACCGATTTTCCGTCGATGGCCGGTTCCCATGCCGCGCTTGGGGCTGCTATTCCGGCAAAAGGCCTTCCGTTTCTTTTGTGGTATCGGGAAATATAACCATTTAAGGGGTAACAGAACTTTTGCTGTCGATATGCTGGAATTTTGCGGACGTAGGGGGTAAGCACATCCGGCGCCACGCCGCCTGCCATTGCCAAAAACTCACTGCTCTCGTAAGCGGGACCTTCCTGAACAGCCAGAGGTGAGAGCACTCTTACTCTAATTTCGGGATGCATGCGGCAAAATGCTTCAAACACTCTTCTTTTTGCCACCAGGCGCGGGTCGGGATTAGACTTTTCCGGAACGTTCCATAACCGGAGCTCCACCTTCTCATTCGCAAATACGCCCGATTGCGGCATGATCGTTGTTGATAGAATAAGCAGGCAAAAGCACAATTTCGCACAAACGGATTTCGCTGATGAACGTCTTCTCATTGATTGTGGTATCCTTCAATGCAAGCGCAACAAATTATTATCTTAGTATAGCACAATTATACTCAACAATAGTCATCCTTCTTGCGTTATAAGTCTGTTCGAAACGGGAAAAGATAAGGTGAAAGATGGTTGATGCGTTTGCTGCATTAAATTAAGGGTATCAACACTTATCAAATAAAGGGTGCGCAAAGTGGAACGTGAAGGCTGGACAGGGATGAGAAAAATGTCGGAGGCTTGCTGGGCGCAGGCACGTGCGAATTATGCCGCTGCCGTAACGCTTCTGGATGCGGGGGTGTATTTCGCCAGCGTGTTCTTCGCGCAGCAGGCGGCTGAACAGGCTCTCAGGGCGGCCACAATTCAGCAGGAGAAGAAAATCCCGCGCGGCCACAACTTGATTCAGATGTGCAATGCGCTTGAAGCTCCGCTGGAGGTTATGAATGCCGCCGCCGAACTGAACCCGGAGTTTCTCGCCACTCGCAGCCCCGAAGCCGTCTCAGGCGTGCCTTCTCAAAACTATGATCGCAAATCCGCCCGTCTGCATCTGCGCTGTGCCCAGACAATAGTCGACTGGATCAAAGAGTCGATGTACTGACCCGCATTTTGACTTCCCGACACAATTTCGCTAGTCTATACACAAGAAAATCCAACGGGGAGACGTTATGGACTATTTGCTGGGAATAGACGTTGGGACCAGCGGCGTCAAGGTCCTGCTTATAAACGCGAGCAGAGACGGCGAGGTTGCTGCAACGTCCGCAAAGACTTATCCTCTATATACCCCCAGACCGCTCTGGTCCGAGCAGGAGCCTGAAGATTGGTGGCAGGCGACCGCAGCCGGTATCAGAGAGGTGATTCAAGTCTCGGGAGTCGATCCGAGCCGGATCAAGGGCATAGGGCTCTCGGGCCAAATGCACGGTTCGGTATTTCTGGATGAGAACAACCAGGTTATTCGACCGGCGATCCTTTGGTGTGATCAACGGACCGAAACCGAGTGCGCATGGATAACTCAAACAGTCGGCGAGCGCAGGATCGTCGAGATGACGTGCAACCCCGTGCTGACCGGTTTCACCGCGAGTAAGATCATCTGGCTGCGCAACAACGAGCCTGAGTCATACGCTCGAGTCAGGAAAGTGCTCTTGCCGAAGGACTATATCAGGTTCAGGCTGACCGGCGAGTTCGCGACCGAAGTGTCGGACGCCAGCGGCACGGCGCTTTTTAATGTAGTAAAGCGCGATTGGGCGTACGAGTTGCTCGATGCCGTGGATATCCCACGGCAGTGGATGCCCAAGTGCTATGAGAGTGTAGAGGTCAGTGGACGCATCAGCGCCGAAGCGGCTTCGATTACAGGTCTCAAAGACGGCGCTCCGGTAGTCGGCGGTGGTGGAGATCAGGCTGCAGGCGCGGTCGGCAACGGCGTAGTCGAGCCGGGCATCATATCCAGCACAGTCGGCACTTCGGGTGTGGTCTTCGCGTTTGCCGAAAAACCTGTGGTCGATCCCAAACTCAGGCTCCATACATTTTGCCATGCCGTGCCAGGTAAGTGGCATGTGATGGGTGTAATGCTCTCCGCGGGCGGCAGCCTGAGGTGGTATCGCGACACCTTTGCCGACGCAGAGCAATCGGTCGCCAAAAGCCTTGACATCGATCCTTACGACATAATGTGCAATCAGGCGGCTCGTGTTTCTGTCGGCAGTGAGGGTCTGATTTTTCTGCCATATCTGACCGGTGAGCGCGCGCCATACGCCGACCCCAATGCGCGCGGGGTGTTTTTCGGTGCTACTTTGCGCAGCGACAGAGCGCACTTCGTGCGTTCAGTTCTGGAGGGGGTGTCATACGGCCTTAAGGACCTATTCGGCATTCTGGAGGATATGAGCGTTCCTATTACTCAGGTCAGAGCATCTGGAGGCGGAGCCAGAAGCAGTGTGTGGCGTCAGATACAGGCGGATATAACCGGCTACGATCACGTCACTATAAATATAGATGAAGGCCCGGCGCTGGGCGCTGCTCTGCTCGCAGGAGTCGGCACGGACATATACCCGAGCGTGGAAGATGCCTGCAAGTCGATTATCCAAGTTGTGGATACTACCAAATTCGATACCGACGCCAATAAAACTTACCGCGACTACTATAATGTCTACCGCTCCCTCTATGCGTCACTCAAAGACAGCTTTGAGGCAGTGTCGAACATAGTCAATAACAAAGATAAAGGAGGAGGCTGTATATGTTAGGCAATGCGCCTGAAGTCAAGCTGGCGATAGTGGGCGTCAGTAGAGATTGTTTTCCTATCGAGCTGACCCGCACCCGCCTTGGCAAGTTGTCCGATGCGCTGACAAAGATCGGCGTGCGGGCATATATCTGTAGCACTATGATCGAGAATGAAAACGACACCATGGCAGCGCTTGCGGAGGTATATGAATATGGCGCGAACGCTGCCGTGATCTATTTGGGCAACTTCGGTCCCGAGGCTCCGCTGTCGATCTTCGCGGAGCAGTTCAACGGTCCGGTCATGACCTGCGCGGCAGCCGAGGAGAGCAAAAATATGCTCATTGACGGCCGCGGTGACGCGTTTTGCGGCATGCTCAATGCTTCATACAGCTTTGGCATGAGGCACCTGCCGGTGCATATTCCGAAAATGCCGGTCGGTCTGGCGGATGACCTGGCTCCAAAGATCAAACACTTCGTAACGGTTGCGCGAGTAGTTCTGGGAGTGCTGGGCCTCAAGATATTCGGCTTTGGTCCAAGGCCGCAGGACTTCTTCGCATGCAATGCCCCCATCAAACCGCTCTACGACCTCGGCGTTGAAGTAATGGAAAACAGCGAGCTTGACCTGCTGCAGTTCTATAACCAAATTCCCGACACCGATCCCGAAATTATGCCTATTGCAGAGGACATGGCCGGAGAACTGGGTCAGGGCAACACCTATCCCGATCTGCTGCCCAAGATTGCCAAGTTCGAGCTTGCATTGATGAAGTTTTATCAAGACAACCTCGGCTCGCGTGAGTTTGGCGTATTTGCAAACAAGTGCTGGCCGGCATTTGAAAACGCATTCGGGTTTGTGCCGTGCTATGTAAACTCGCGGCTTTCCGCCAGAGGCATCCCCGTGGCATGCGAAGTAGACTTATATGGCGCGCTGAGTGAGTATATGTGTTATCTTGCAAGCGAAAGCCCGGCTACTCTTCTAGATATCAATAACACCGTCCCGCGTGATATGATCCAGGGCACCGACCTTATGGGCGCTTTGGCCGAGGATTTGTTTATGGGTTTCCACTGCGGCAACACACCGAGCTGCCAGATGCAGAGCTGTTTTATGAAATATCAGCTTATTATGAACAGACTTATCGAGCCCGACGCTCCCAGCCCCGATGTCACTCGCGGGACGCTTGAGGGCAGGATCAAACCCGGCCCGACTACTCTCTTCCGCCTGCAGGGCACCGCTGAGTGTTCACTAGAAAGCTATGTCTGCGAGGGCAATGTTCTGGATATCGACCCGATGAGCTTTGGCTCAATTGGTGTATTTGCTATCCCCGATTTCGCGCGTTTCTACCGGCATGTTCTTATCACTAAGCACTTCCCTCACCATGGGGCAGTTGCATTTGCTCATTGCGCGGGAGCGCTGTTCGACGCACTAAAGCTTTTAGGTGTGGAGGATATCAATACTCCTCTGCCTAAGATGATGATGTATCATGGTGAAAACCCATTTGATGCAGCATAGTTCGATTGATACGACAAAGGAGTAGTGTAACTTGAGTGAGAAGATTATGGTTCTGGTAATCACGCTGTTATTGGTCACTTTATGTTTGTGTGCGGCGCAGGCCGCGGAAAATTCAAAGAAACCGGGTCCGCAAATCTACGATCTTTCCCCGGATGATTTTGTGATTATGCCCTGGACATGGCTGCCTGGAGACGAGAAGGTCCTTAGCGATCTCAAAGACTGCGGATTCAACATGGCTGGCTTTGTTGCACCTGAGGATGTCCCCGTCGTAAAGAAGGTCGGCCTCAAGTGCATCGTCTATGACAAGAGAATGTCCAATCAGACCAGCGGTCTTTCAAAAGAGGAGATAGATCAGCGAGCCAAAGATGTGATTGCCCCGTTCAAAGGCAACTCCACTGTGCGCGGCTATTATCTCAGGGACGAGCCTACCGCTGACATGTTTGAGACACTTGCCAACTGGAGAAACGCCATTGCCAGAGAAGATCCCAAGGCCCTTGCGTATATCGATCTCTTCCCGATGGTAATAGGCAACTATGACCAGTACGTCGATAAGTACATCTCTATGGTTAAGCCGGAGTTTCTCTGCTACGATCACTACGCCCTATTCGATGACGGCACCGTGAGAGACACTCTCTACCAAAATCTGGAGATAATCCGCAAGAAGGCGATGCAGCAGAATATTCCTTACTGGAATATCATACTGAGCAATACTCATTTTAACTATGCCCTTCCTTCTCAGGCCGGTTTCTATATACAGGTGTACTCTTCACTTGCTTATGGTGTCCGCGGCCTAGGCTACTTTACCTATATCGCTCCCAGCCACGGCAACTTCCGTGATGCGCCGCTTGACCCGTTTCTCAACAAGACACCCACGTGGGATATGGTCAGGAACGTCAATTTGCAAGTGCATCAGTTGGCTCCCACATATCTTAAGCTCAAGAGTATAAACGTATTCCATTACCCGAATGTGCCGGAGGGCTGCTCAGGTATCGAGACAAGCAAATACATCAAAGAACTGCGTAACGGCAATTATCTGGTCGGCGAGTTCGAGAGCCCGGATGGTCGACCTTATGTAATGCTGGTCAACAAAGACATCCACAAGTCGGTCAATTTCAGCATTATATTCAAGTGGCCGGGCAAGGTTATGATGGTCAACCAATACACCGGCGCAGAGTTCCCCGCAGGCGGCGAAGCAGACTGGCTCGCTCCGGGTCAGGGAGTTCTGCTGAGCCTGATAAAACAAGACCAATAAGAAAGACAAACAATTTATTATCTACTAAGGTGGCGCATTCCAGGAGAATGCGCCACCTTTTTTACGCGGCAAGGATGACACGTAATAACAAAAAAACCCTGCCTATAGTCTAGACAGGGTCGCGTAATTCTGAAAAATGAAAAATGGCTGCCGGACAAGGGCTCGAACCTTGGACCTACTGATCCAGAGTCAGTCGCTCTTCCAACTGAGCTACCCGGCAGCGACAGTTTATAGTAGCATATGCCGCTTTGAACGTCAAGATATCAATGCAATTTCAATAAGCGTCAGGCTCAGTAATTTTGCTGCTTGGCAGGTCAGCTTTTCTTATAGACGACCTTGCCTGAAGCAATGGTCAGGTCAACCTCAAGGTCTTTATCAAGTATGACCAGATCGGCGTCACGGCCAACAGCAATCTCACCCTTGTTGAAGTTCAGCAGCTTGGCAGGAGAGGCTGAACAAAGCCGGGATGCGGTCGCCATATCTTTAGAAAAGAGCCGTATCGCATTTCTTAGCGAATCTATGGGCGTTAACGCACTGCCTGAGAGAGTCATGCCTTTGTCTATAAGCCGGACACCATTGTTCGGGCCGTCTACACGCGCGCGTCCCCAGCCGCCGGGTAAATCGAAAACACCAGGTTCAACACCGGCTCCGTAGTTGCTGTCGGTTACAAATATGGTTCGGTCTATTGACTTGCAGCGAATCGCTTTCTCGACCAGCATCGGATAGACGTGAGTCCCGTCACCTATGATCTCGCAGGCGACTCTGTCCTCAATTAACAAATAATCCACCAACCCGGCAGGATAAACCCCCGGCTCGATAAACTCGGGCATTACAAAAGTATCGAAAAGATGCGTGACCATCTTTGCGCCTGCATCGATTGCTTCCCTTGTCTGATCGATTGACGCGCGCGTATGAGCCAGGCTGCAAATGACACCTCTGCTCGAGAGATACTCTATCTCTTCAGCCGCTCCCGGCAGTTCGGGAGAAATATCCCAAATCTTAATGTGGCCGCCTCCCGCCTCAAGGAGCATATCAGTAAGCTCCCGGCTGATAGGCGCAAGGTCGCCTGAAGCGCCTCCTCCGGCCTGAAAAATATAAGGCGACTCCAACCGGAACCCGCCCACATTGGGGACAGCTTTCAGTTCGTCCGTTTCACTGCGAATACTGCGCATCCGCCCGACTGTTTCTTCGGGAGGGCCAAAGAATGTAGGCAGGAACGTAGCTGCTCCGTACTTTGCCTCCAGCTTGGCGAATTCAAATATCGATCCTGCTTTTGCCGCCTGCCACTCTATCCCGTGGGTATGGATATCCATAATCCCCGGCAGGACATATGCGCCCTTGGCATCGATAATCTCACCCGCAGTGTCATATTGACCTATGCCGGTGATCTTGCCGTCCTCTATAAGGAGATCGGTTGCCTGTAGTTTACCATCGGCAAGTAGAGCATTTGCGTTTTTGATAATCATTTTTTCGCCTTTGACCTGAATTCGAGATAGCACCGCGCTTCATCACAGTGAGAGGTATCATAGACTTGCTCGAAGCCGAGCGGCTCCAGCACTCGCTTATAGAGCACCTGACAATGGCCGCAGTAATTATCGTAAGGCTTTATGTGTTTGAGCTTGAGGAGCCTGCCCTTGGATGGGCAGTAGTGCATATCTATCGAGAAAACACCCTCTTCCTCATCAAGAGTCATAGTGAAATCGGCAGCCTCTTCATTCAGAGTGTGCGTCCAGTAGAGCCAGCATCCTCTAATCCCATGCTCGGTGGCCAGGTCTTTCAAGTTACCCAGGAAGTTATCCGACAGATAGTTCCAAAAATCGTTAACAGCCTGCTCGCCGCCTTTTTCGTGCAGAAACTTGAATAGTTCGCTGTAGGCGGGGATAAACTCGGTGCACGATATCATAGCGGCCTCCTTGCAAACCTCTGCACGCTCGCTCCGGTCTGATCGTCATATTCAAGCAGCTCGGCAGCAAACGGGGTGCCTTCACAGATGGCTTCATTTACAGTCCTGGTAGTTTCCACAAACAGCCGTGCCACTTGATAGCCGTGCGAGCGCATGTGAGTAACTGCCGGGCATGCTTTGACCTTCACGACCATCTCATCTTCAGAGAAAGTGATGTCGACCTCTCCGCCCTCAACTTTATATGTCTGCTCGATATGCTCCTTAAGAGCCGCAAGCCCGCGCTTACAAATTTCTTGCTTGAGGGGTGCATAGAATGAATTTGCAAACTGCTGCAAATAATCTCTTACGGCCTCTTCGCCGTATTGCCGGTCCAGATACTCTATACCATTGCTGAGCGCGCCGTGAAAGTCCTTGTGCAGGTAATCATTGTCGGCGGCCTTGCGCGTCATCGTCTCTTTTGCCATTGCTATCTCCAACTACATCAGCCGGTCGCGATATGAGTCAATGCACGCTCTGATAATCGCTTTTTGATCTTCAGGCAGGTTCTGCTGGCTCTCAATCCTCGACTTTGTTGACGATATGATCCCCATATACTGGAGCGCATATTTTTGACCAATGGTCCACCACTCAACATTTTCGCCGTACACCTTGTGGAAAATATCGACCAGAGTGAACTGCGCCTTTATTGCTCCATCAATATCATTTGCATCGACCAAGCGAGCGATCTCTTTTATAAGCTTGGTTGCAGTAGAAGCAAACCCTGCCACGGCACCGTCACAGCCCGCTATCAAGGCTTCGTCGATACCCCACTCTTCGCCTTCAAACAGATCGAAGTCGATGCTCTGCTTCAGGAAAAGCAGTTCTTTGCGTGTCCTGATCGAGCCTGACGAATTCTTAAGCCCCGCTACTTTCGGGTGAGCGAGGATGTCTTTGAACTGAGGAGTTGTAATCGTGACGCCGTTAAAACCCGGAATGTAGTAGAGATACATAGGTCGGTCGGCTTTATCGGCTATCTTGTGAACATAGCTCACCGGATCAGCGGGTCCTGCCCAGTTGCCCGGGAGCATCAGCACCCAGTGAGAGTGAGATAGGCTGCTCAGATTGTCCATGTTTCTGAAAATATTAGCAAGCCCCGTATCGGCTATGCCCAGGAGAACCTTTGCCTTATTGCCGATTGTATCGCATGCGCACTTTGCAAGCGCTTTTTTTTCGTCCGGTGTCAGCAGTGCCCATTCGCCCATGCTCCCAAGAACGAAAAAACCGTCACAGCCGTTAGCCAGGTTGAATTCATACAGTTTATGAGCGGACTCCATGTCCGGGCGTCCGTCATCATAGAATGGAGTAATAGCAGCGGAGATAATCTGTTTCATTTGAAATCCTTTGAGTTAGCTTTGTATCCAGGTCGAACAGTGTGCCCGAATAATATACCTTATACTACAGCATTCATTGTCTGATGTCGAGTATACAATCTGAAATTGCTTGCCATATTCGCTATAATAGTATCTATGAAAAGCATACAACTGTTGGCCCTTGCCGTTTTATTGGGGTCAATTCCTTTCAATCGTTTCATACCCGCAAAAGCTGCGCGAGGTCTGCTCGTTCCATCTCTGAATGTCATCAAGGGTTTTGTCCCAATGTACTTCGCCGCAGCAAGCCTGGATTCCTATTTCTTTATTGCTCTTGCAGGCATATTAGTAATGCTCAGCCACTCATTTCCATACTGGCTGATGTTCAAGTATAACGGCAGAGCCATTGCGGTTGCTTTAGGTGTGCTGTTTGGGGTGAATATTACTGCCGGGGTTTTTGTGCTGGCGATATATGTGATATCACTCTTGGCCTTCAATAGACTCTCGCTCGCTGCAATAATCGCAGGCATCAGCGCTCCTGTCACACTAAAAATTGTAGGAGCGCCGACAGCTTTCATCTGGTTCGGCCTGGCAGGGTGCGCTTATGTAATGATCTCTCACTACGGCAGTATTGCTCATTTGATAGACGGCACGGAACCGCGGTTTAGAACACGCGATTAATTACTCTACTTTAACGGCATCGCCTTTTTTTCTTGCCTCACTTGCCCATTGCTTGTGCCCAAGCGCATCACAAGCTTCGGCGAGGTCAAAGTAGCTCTCGCGCAGCAGTTCCAAAAGATCAAGTTTCTCCTGCTCGCTCATCATTCCGGCATATAGTGCGACATCGATCATCTGCCTGTTTGATTTCCAGCGCTCCAGCCTGTCTATTGCCTGAGTAAACTCATTTGCCGCAAGCGAGTAATTCTTTTCGGCCTTATATTTCTTGCCGCAGTATATATGAGCGCGCGCAAATGTCGTATCGACAAGCTCGGGAGCGCCTTTTAGCAGTTCATAATCGGTGTATTCGATATCCAACAATCTCGACAGTGTCCGCTCTCGGTCTTTTGTATCGCCGAACATGCCATAGGCTTCGGACATTTCATAGAGCGTATTTGTGGAGTGCGGGCTGCACATCAGCGCCATCTTAAAATACTTAATGGCAGTCTTTGGTCTGCCGTTTGCTTTCATTATCATTCCGCCGATCTGGTAAGTGGCCCCATCAGTCGGAGCAAGCGAGGCAGCCTTCTCAATCTGTTTTTTCGCAGCGGCCGGATCGCCGTTCATCGCCAGGAACTTAGCCAGTTCACGGTGATAGACGGGATCCAGCGGTGATATACGGCTGGCTGTTTCATAATTTCTGAAAGCTGTATGCAACGATTGAGACTCATCAAACTGATCCGGCGCTATATAGGCTGCCAGCCCGAACGAACCGCTCAGCAGTGCCATAACCACACAACCAGCGCATATTGTAATTTTTGCCCATCGCTTAGGGTTGTTAATTGCTCTCACGGCTCCCGACTGTGCCGCCAACACGCCCATCAGGACCCAGAACGGCAGAGCAATGCCTATGATGTACCAGTCGGAATCAGCCAGGTTTCTCACAACAGAGCCTGCCAGAGAGCCGTATATCGCGCAGTTCACCATCCTCCACCCGCTGAACGGCACGATATCGGACCAAGATATGTTCTGCGTCTGTGCCGGTTCCTTGACAGTGTATTCCGCATGCTCGGCCTGATGGTTTAAGATTCCCTTAATCGATTGATGAGCGACAGCGAAGACAATCAGCACAAATGCGATCATCGCTATCACGCCGCTTTCGGATGCCGTCTGCAAATAGGACTGGTGCGCGGCTTTTGTCGGCCCGGCTATGGTGTAGCGCGGATATGCGGTTGCAAAGACCCCGGGTCCGACCCCGAGCAGCGGGTGATCCTTAATCATCTTTACAGTGGCTTGCCATGTGCTGATACGGAACGAAGTCGAGTGCACCTGCGAACCGCCCGCCTCCGCTGCCGTTATTCGCGATTTTACCGGAGCGGAAAACGTGATCAGAAGAGGAGTCAATAACACGGCCAATACAAATAGTCTGGTAAACTTGGAGCGTCTGATCGACCTGGTGCCTATTGCAAGCAGGAAGAATATCAGCAGACCGCCTACCGCCGATACGATCCCGAACTTGGTTCCTGTCAGCATAAGCGCGATCGTCTCGACAATAAACGCCAGCCCTGTGAGGACTGCCAATACCGGTCGTTTGGCTACCAGATATACTCCCAGGGTAAGCGGCAGCGCAATGACTATAAACCCGGCGAAGTATCCGGGGTTTATAAATGAGCCAAAGAGCCGCATGTGATCTCCCGGGCTCATCAGCGCAGCCCAGAAATTCGCTCCACCGCCGGTCGATATCGCGTAATGCCTGATACCTGCGGCGCATATGCCGAGAGCCGAAACAACCACACCGGCAACCAGAGCCGCGGCGGCCTTGCTGTCAACTGCAAGTGAAGACGCGAGCACATACGCGCCCAGACAAGTCGATATCAAAAGAATTTGTCGCAGACTGGGGTATATTGCTTCGGTAAAAAGAGTGGAGATCAGGACAAGCGCAAGGAAGACAATCATCGGTATCGCGCCGGGAACTCGCACCCAACTTGTCCGGTTGCGCATGGACGTCAGGATATATGCGACAATCGCAGCCAAGACCAGAACCTCGATAGTCGCATAGTCAAACTCACCAAACCCGCCGCCTATGACAGGAGCAAGAATCAGTGCGGCCAGGAGCAGCGCAGTGCTTACCATGTGTGCCGTCCTTTGCATAATGTAGCTACTCTACTAGAATAAGGCTCAATACGTTCTATGTCAAGAATACGGTAACAGCTCACTTTCGATGAGTACGTTTTAAATGCGAGCGGCGAGCATGTTTGCGCAGGTGCTAATAGGGTCCTTGCCTTGCAGGTTCCAAGTGCCGAACAGACTCAGCAAAACCATACGAGTATCAGAACCTTTGGTCGACCTTGTTCCACCGCTGACTTTACGTGCAATAACAGCCGGACGCACAGCTCTCTCCGCTGCATTGTTGTCAGGGGGCACTCCATCGCAGTCGACAAAAGAAAACAGCTCCCCTAAGAAGGTTTCAATTCGCTTGGCAAGAACTCTTTGTGGTGCGCTCTTCGCGTCACGATATGGCGCAGCCAATTTCAGCATTCGCTCCTCAAACCATTGGCGTAAGCGACAGCGGTCAATTTGGGAATAGTTTCCTGCTGCGGCAGTTTTCGCCTCATCGTAAATTGACTTGATGGCTTCTGCCCAGCACTCGACAGATTCATTGCTTGCATGTTTCTCACGCAGTTTCTTGAGATCGCGCAAAAGATGCACCCAGCAGCGCTGCTTGACACCTTCGTATGCATTATAAGCACCGTAAAAATCACTTACAAGGACCCCGGCGAACTCGTCACCAAGCGTCTGTGTCACTATCGCACTTGCCCTCGATTGATCACGCAGTAGATAGCGAGCATTCTTTGTAGAAAAGCTCCATATATAACCGTTGACTCCGTCCTCGCGCCAACCGGTTTCATCAGCATTCACAACCGGAGAACCGCGTATCTCCCAAAGCAGATCGTTGTAGATCCCTTTGCCCATATCCGCTACCCTATGAAGCACCTCCGATATCTCTCCAAGCGAGATTCGCAGGCCATAGAGGCCGGCCAACATCCTCTGAATTGTCCGATGGGGCATGCGACAGTTCGTTGCCATATCGGCAATCAAGCTCATTAACCTTATTCCAAAACGGCTCTTGCCAACCGCCTCGCCGGATAGCTCCAGACTTGGAATCACCCGCTTGCCGCATACACCGCAATAGCGGGCAACAACCACATGATCGATGATCCGAACCGGAGCCTGAGGAATCTCTATCACTTGCCGACTGCTGTGAACCCAACCCCCGGAAAGCTTTTTACCGCAATCAGGACACACATCCAGAGAATGCTCGATTACCTCAGTTGCAACCTCTCGCTTGCGGGAAAAAGACTGCGTCCGCTTTTTGCGCTCCTGCTTCTGTGCTTCTCTACGCTGCTGACGGTTAGGCTTTACAAATGGTGCCGCACTGCTGCCGGACCCGTCGCCAGTAAGCATATTACGCAGCATCTCGACTTCGGCCTCCAATGCAGTAACCTGTTCTTTCAGCATCGCATTCTCAGCTGCTAATTCCTCATAACCAGGCTTGTCCATGCATACCGCTTAGACAATCACCCTCAAAGTACCTGCACAAATACAAGATTTTTTGCAAATACTCATCAAGACTGAGCTGTTACAGAATACGCGAAACTTGGCAATCGCGACAAGCGTTGCATTCAACAAATTTATGTCTATCCCAACAATATCAATCCGGACCCTATTGACATGTACATGCTATAGCGATAATATGCATGTGTGATTTGTGTGATTTTGCAAACATTGCATAAAGGAGTGATTTTGTGTCAAAGGAATGTCATTCATTAGAAGACCTCTTTTACGGCACCGCGACTGTCGGCGACCGTGGGCAAATTGTGATTCCAGCAGAGGCTCGAAAAGAGCTTGATATAAACCCTGGGGATAAGGTGCTGGTTGCTAAGCATCCGACTACCGATGTGCTGGCTATATTCAAGATCGGTGTTATGAGTGAAGTTTTTGGATCAATGCTTGAGAGCATAAAGCGTGTGGAATCACAGGCAGTCTCTGAAGATGAACATGAAACATTATGAGCAGATGGAACGTCAGTGATGTGATAGATAGCGTCAGGAGGAAAGGGATTTGAAGAAAATCATTGCGGCAATAGCCGTTCTGGCATTTTGTGCATCGGGTGTATTTGCGCAGGGGCAGGCCAAAACTCAGGCCCCTTCTCAAAATCCGGGTGGGGTATTGAAGGCGCCATGCCCGTCCGATCTGTCAAGCCCGATAACGCTAAATAAGGCGCTGGAGCTGGCTTTTCGATATAACCCAAACATCAAAATAGCAGTCGATCAACTGCAAAAGTCCAGGGGTGTTGTGGAAGAGTCAAGGGCAGCGTTCAATCCGCAGTTCAGCGCTCAGGGTAACTATTCAAGACAAAATGAGGTGAAGTCGAGCTTTAGTGGGCAGTCATTCCAACTGCAGAGGGCATCAAGCCTTAATGGGGCGCTCAATGCCGCACTTCCACTCGATATAAATAAGAAGCTGGGCTACACCAGGGATATTGCCAAGTATCAGTTTGAAATCCGGTATCTGAGCCTGCTGACAACTTCCGAGGACCTTATACTAAGCGTCAAAACGGCTTACTATGACTTGCTGCGCGCATGCGGCCAGCAGGATGTTGCACAGGCCGCCGTAGACGTGGCTCAGACACGTTTGAACAACACTCAGGCAATGTTTGAAGCCGGCACTGTGGCCAAGTTTGATCTTACAACTGCTCAAACCGATCTTGCCAACTTGAACCAGCAACTTATCCAGGCGAAAAACCGGGTGCTGGTCGCCCAGGCTGCTTTGAACCGCGTGATGGGTGTGGATGTAAACATTCCCACACAGGTAATCAAAGAAGTACCGGCAATTCAGGGTGTTCCGGTTGATGTGCCCGCCGCCATCCAGACAGCCTATCTGGAACGTCCGGAGGTGCAGGCGCAAGAGGATGTGGTCAAGCTCAGCGAGAAAGGTGTAAAGCTTCAACGCTCATCATATTTTCCGACACTCTCCCTTTCGGCGTTGTATGGATATACCTTTGCCACAAGCGGTCTGAATACGGCCAATTCCAACTATCAGGGTATGCTCACACTGAGTATCCCAGTCTGGAACGGCGGCATCACCAGAGCGCGAGTTGAGCAGGCTCAGGCTGACGTTGAAAATGCCAAAGATACCCTAAATCAATTGCAGCTCGGCGTTTCGCTTGATGTGCGCACTGCAGCTCTGAGTTTGGAAGAGGCTGCGAAGCGAGTAGCGACTACCCAACAAAACGTCGATCTCGCCGAGGAGGCCCTGAGGCTGGCTAACGTTCGGTATGCTGCGGGGATTGCAATCCTGGTCGAGGTAACTAATGCAGAAAGTCAGCTTACACAGGCAAGGTTTAATAACGTCAACGCTCAGTATGACTATGCCACGGCGCAGGCGCAACTGCAGAGAGCCACTTCCTGCATACCCGAACTGGCGAATCTGGCGCTGCTTAATCCTGTAGAGACCAAACCATAGGCTTTACAGAGTGCTTTCCATTTCAAAATTTAATATCCAGGGGGTCTGGTAGTGAAAAAGATAGTAACTATAGCAATATTAATACTGTTGATATTTGGAGGACTGGGTCTGGCGATGAAGATGCGCGCGCATAAGGCTCCGCCGCCCACAACTCAGCAGATATGGAACAAAGAAGGCGTTCCGGTAAGTACCGACCAAACAAGCATGGGAAACATGCAGCAGACGGTGGAGGTTACCGGAGACATAAACGCTCTTGATCAGGTCGTGCTCTCTGCAAAGATTTCGGGCAGAGTGGCCGCCGTATACGCCAGAGAAGGCGACCCCGTAACTCCCGGCATGATAGTAGCGAAGCTGGATCAGGATGATGCTATGAGCAACCTGCAGGCGGCCCAGGCTGCATTGGAATCAGCGATTTCGCGCCTGTCCCAAGCCAAAACTAATGCCAAGGTCACCAAGATCCAGACTGATGCCGCCATCGAACAGGCTCAGTCTTCTCTGGAAGCTGCGAAAGCGCGATTGGCTGTCGCCAAGACTCCGCAGCGCTCCCAGGAGAGAATGGTCGCGGAGAACCAGGTTGCCTCCGCGAAGGCTAACCTTGACAACAAGAAGGCCGACTTCGGACGCTACAAGCAGCTTCTCGACAAGGGCGCGATATCTCAGGCTGAGTATGACGTGGCCGAGACTTCCTATAAAGTCGCTCAGGCAAACTATAAGTCAGCCGTTGAACAGCTTTCCTTGATAAAAGAAGGCGGACGCACTGAGGATGTCCAGGCGGCTCAGTCAAACGTAAACGTCGCTCGCGAGCAGCTTCGTTCGGCAAAAGCAAACGCCTCTCAAAATTTGTTGAGGCAAGAGGACATCAAATCCGCCAAGGCTTCCGTGCAGCAGGCTAAAGCCTCGCTGGCTCTGGCAAAGCAGCAGCTTTCCTATACATACATAAAATCGCCGATAGCCGGTCAACTTGCCTCCCGCACCACTGAGCCCGGCCAGGTCGTAAGCGCCGGACAGGCTCTCGCCAGTGTGGTCGATCTATCGACTCTCTACTTTAAGGGAGAGATATCCGAGAAGCAGTTCGACAGTGTCCGCAAAGGCCAGAAAGTCGATGTGTCGATTGACGCGCTGCCTGGGAAAGCAATATTCGGGAGCGTCATCGACATCTATCCGTCCGGCTCCACCTTAAGCAGGAACTTCCCGGTGCGCATTCGTATAAACGAGGGCAAAGACACTCGTCCGGGAATGTTTGCACGCGGAAATATCGTGACCGGAATGTCGCGCAACGTGCTCCTGATTCCAAAGGATGCAATTGATGAGAGAAAGGGCACGCAGTCGGTATTTACCGTCGGTCCAGACAAGAAAGTCAAACGACATGTAGTCAATGTCATTTTTGAGGATGCGACCATGGCGCAGGTGCAGACACCTACGGATATCAAGATCGGCGATGTTGTTGTCACTTCGGGCCGCCAGAACCTGCAGGACGGCGCAAAGGTCAGGGTCGAGGATCACGACTAAGTAAATACGTCGAGCAACTTGTATTTATACCTCCAGGTATCCCTACCTGGAGGTGAAGCTTACGCATACAAGTCATCTACCGTGAATTACTTAGTTGCAACGATGAATACTTTCGCGTTTGGGCGCTGCCCGGCGCAATGTGCATAGAGTGTATGGGGAAATATTAGATTATGTGGCTAACCAATGTATCCATACGGCGGCCTATATTCATAACAATGTTCGTGTTGGCGTTGATCGTACTGGGCATTCAGTCCCGGTCGCGTATGCCGCAGGAATATAATCCGAAGGTCGATATTCCGTATATTACAATAACTACGGTCTACACCGGCGCAGGTCCCAACGAGATCGAAACTCTCGTCACCGAGCCTGTGGAAAAGGCTGTTACATCAACCGGTAACCTTAAAAACATCACATCCACATCTCAGGACGGTGTGTCCTCCGTAGTTATGGAATTCGAGATGGGGACGGACCTTGAGGCGGCAGCGGCTGATGTCAGGGACAAAGTCTCAGCGATCAGAAACAACCTGCCGGATGATGCCGATGACCCCAAGGTCGTCAAACTCGATATTTCTTCAAGTCCTATCATGATTATAGGGCTTGAAGGAAATCTTCCGTCAAAAGAGATGCGCATCCTGGCTGATGACGTCGTTTCAGACAAACTGGCCAAGGTCGGCGGCGTAGCGTCGGTCAGCGTGCATGGCGGCGATCAGCGTGAGGTCTCGGTTGCCGTCAACAAAGACAGATTGGACGCATACGGCATTGGCATAGGCAAGATAGTCGAAGCGTTGAAGGGCGCCAATCTCAATGTGCCTGCAGGTTCGATCAAGGAGGGTTCGAGAGACTACTCCGTCAGAACCGTCGGTGAATATACGAGCGCCAAAGAGATAGAGAATACCCGTATTTATGTGGCGGCTTCGAACGGCAATCCGGCAATGACTATCCGGGTCGGCGATATCGCCGATGTCAAAGATACCGTAGCTGAACCGGACAGAGTAATCAGGCTCAACGGCAAACCTACGGTCATCTTTGCGATTCAGAAGCAGTCCGATGCAAACACGGTCGATGTGGCCGACGGCATCAAAAGAGAGCTTGCTGATCTGCAGCCTCAACTGCCTACGGGTGTGCATCCTGTTATAGCCATAGACCAGTCAACATTCGTCAAGGATGCTCTTCATGATGTAAATAAGAGCCTTCTGGAAGGTATATTGCTGGTCGTTATCATCGTCTTCCTGTTCCTGCACACAGCCAGGGCGACATTTATCGTAGCTATTGCGATCCCGACGTCCATCATGGCGACGTATATCCCTGTCAGCGCATTCGGGTTCACGCAGAACCAGATGGTTATGCTGGCGCTCTCGCTGGTTGTAGGAATCCTGGTCGACGACTCGATTGTTATTTTGGAAAACATAGAGCGTCACCTGCGTATGCGTGAGAATCCTGAGGCAGCGGCGCTCAACGGACGTTCTGAGATCGGGGCGGCGGCTGTCGCCATCACCATGGTCGATATAGTCGTCTTCCTGCCCATAGCGTTTATGGGCGGCATTGTCGGCCAGTTCTTCAGACAGTTTGGTGTCACGGTCGCGGTCGCCACGGCGTTCTCGTTGTTTATGTCATTTACTCTAACGCCTATGCTTGCTTCAAGGTGGATGAAGAGCGAGATGGACAAGGAGCGAGATGAAGAAGCCATACTCCGCCGCATGCAGCATGGCAGCGGATCTTTCAAGGACAAGCTCGATGTTATGGCCGGCAAGCTCTTTGATATTCTTGAGCGGTTCCTTAAGAGCCTGGACAATAAATATCTGGGCATCCTTGAGTGGGCTTTGCATAACCGGTTCCTGACGATTGTAATTGGTTTTGTTTCTCTGCTTGTGGTTTTCTCGATGGTTATGCCGCTTCCAAAAATCGGCGCAAGTCCTGCGGCCATGAAAGCGATGGCCCCGAGGATCATAATTGCATTGATCGCGCTGGGTCTGGCGGCATTCGCCGCAGGCATAGACCGCAGGAGCAAGACCATCGCTATAGGTTTCGGCATTGTAATGGCGGCTATCGCGCTGACGATATACCTGCCGTTCGGATTTGGCTTCTTCCCTAATGTCGACCAGGGCCAGTTCAGCGTCACCGTAAGGACAGCCCCAGGCACTTCGCTTGTCGCTACCGATAAGGTAATCCGGCGAGTGGAGAAGATTCTGGACGATCTGCCTGAGATGAAGCCGGTTCACTATAAAGTGTCTGATTCGGTTTGGTATAAGCCGAAAACATGGTTTAAGCATCATACCGAGACTCAGAAAGGTTTCTATTTCGCGGCATCCGGGACCAGCAGTTCCGGTGGTTCGGGGAGTGGCGACACCGGGCCTCAATACGGGTTTGTTTCGGGCAAGGTGGTCGATAAGAACCTTCGCTCTCGCTCTCTTGCTGCAATAGTTCAAGATATCAACCGGAAAGCTGCGGATATACCTGGAGCCGAACTGATCAGCGCTTCAACGTCATCAGGGACGTCCGGCCCAACTAATAACATCCAGAAAGAAGTCCAGGGCCAGTATATGGATGACATATTCAAAGAGGCCAACCGCGTGGCTGCAGTCATGCAAAAAGTGCCGGGTGCGGTGGATGTCGATGTGTCGTATAAGCCCATCATGCCTGAGCGCCGTATCATTGTCGACAAACTCAAGGCGTCGAAGCTTGGAATGAGCGTGTCGGATATTGCAATAGCTGCAAGGACCGCTATCGACGGCAACGATGACGTCAAGCTCAGAGACTCCGGCACTGAGTATCCTGTCCGCGTGCACTATGTCCAGTCTGAGCGCAACAAGACATCCGATGTCGACAATTTGATAGTAGGAACAAAGGACAATGCGCCGATCTATCTGCGTGATGTCGCCGACGTCAAATATGACTATGCCCCGACAAAGATCACGCGCAAAAACAGGCAGAGGGTCATATACGTGACCGCAAACCTTGCGCAGGGTGCCGAAATGGGTAATCTCAATCAGGCCATTGACAAGGCTCTGAAAAAGACTCCCACCATCCCGGGCACAACAATCGGCACCGGCGGTTCCACCAAGATGATGACCGAAAGCTTCGGATATATGATCTCAGCTCTTATGCTGGCTGTAGTGCTGGTCTATATGTTGATGGGTGCGCTTTTCGAGTCGTTCCTGACGCCGTTTGTCATTATGTTCAGTCTGCCGATGGCTTTGATTGGAGCGCTGTTGGCCCTGCTGCTCACGGGTAAATCGATGAGCATTGTAGCTATGATCGGCATGATCATGCTGATTGGTCTGGTCACCAAAAACGCGATCCTGCTCATTGACTATACCAATACTCTGCGCAGCCGTGGAAAGAACAGGCATGAGGCGCTTCTGGAGGCGGGCCCGACCAGGCTCCGACCTATCTTGATGACCACTCTGGCTATGATCGGCGGTATGACACCGACAGCTCTGGCCTTAAGTCAAGGCTCGGAGACCCGTTCTCCAATGGCGATAGCTGTTATCGGCGGTCTGATTGTATCGACAATGCTAACGCTTATCGTCATACCTGTCGTCTACACAGTGGTCGACGACTCATGGCAGGGTCTTCTCAGAAGGTTCGCGCCGAAGTCATATAAAAAAGAACATGCGGCTGATACCGGCGATCTCGATCTGGAGCCTGTCGGAGTCGGCAGCGACGAGCAGTAATCTGCAGACCAAATGCAATATGGCCCGGTTTTTTGATCCCGGGCCATACCTTGACCGTCATCGTGCGATGTGTTAAACTTCACCTTGGTTTATTGTTTCAGGAGGTAAGTAGTGTCTGTGCAGCAAGAAGCGCGCGTTACATTGGAAGATAAAATTCACCGGACTATGACATGGTGGCGGGTGCCGCTGATGACCATAGCATTTGTTGGGATTCTCGGGTTTATTCATAACATGCATGCGTTCTGGTATGGCGCGGCAGTTGCGATTTTGGGTGAACTCATTCAGATGTGGGCGACCTCTCATCTGCATAAGGACACCAAGTTCACCATATCCGGGCCGTATTCGCATGTCAGAAACCCCATGTATTTTGGCAGGTTTTTTGTCGGTCTGGGCATATTCATTATGACCTGGAACCCGTATTTCGTTGCCGGTTTTATAATCTTGTACGGCGTTTACGGCAACCTCAGAGTCAGACGCGAAGAGCGCAGGCTCCAGGAGATATTCGCGCCTCACTATCAGCACTACTGCAGTGAAATACACAGATGGCTGCCAAGGCTCAAGCCCTATTCCAAGTCCGAATCAAGACGTGCAAAGTGGACACAGGTGTGCGCCAACCATGAACAGATAGTGGCTCTGGGAATAATCGTAGTTTTGGCTTTGATATACCTGCGTATAGATAAGTTTGCATATATTTACTGGCACATCTGATAGCGATATACCTTCAGGTTTGGTTGATCTTGTGATGAAGGTATAAGCGATGTATGTCTCTGTCCGAAAATAATGACATCTTCACAACCTTGATAAGCGACCTCGACGAGTGTGAACTGTCGGTCGTGTGCCTTTGCGGTGAATTGGACGCTTCCTCTGTGCCGGGTTTCATATCGGATGTGCAGCCCTTGATAACCCGGCGGCGCAATGTGATTATGGATGTCCACCTTTTGGAATATACAGACAGCACAGGCGTCGCCGCCATACTTTCCACTAAAACCGCTCTCGAAACGCTTGGGCGTCGAACACTGCTTGTCGGCTGTCATGGCCTGCTTTCCAAGATACTCCATATTACACACATCGATACCGAACTCCGCTGTTTTGAATCTATAGAGGATGCGGTGGAGTCAATAAAACAAAGCCCGCCTCAATTGAGACGGGCCACCAAGAGAAGGTGAAAAGATGAATTAGGTTTGTGCTTGCTCTTATTATCGGCTTGTTTGGCCGCAATCATTATACCCGCCGCATAATCTTCTATTTCTTTAGTTACCGCAACACAAAGTCGCTCTGCTTGCGCCCGAAATTATCCCTGCTATAATGAAATCATACACTGCCGTTACTCGCCAGTAATGCCGCTGAGCAATTCTAAGCAGGACAATTAAATGCGTTACACCAAGCCCACAAGCACATCTATTTTCTTAGCGCTCAGTCTGTTTGTCTTCAGCTCATTCGCAGGAGCCGAGCTTCCGAGCGCACACTCAGTCGACGGACTTGTCCGACAAAAGCAGCTTACAAACTACTGCGGTCCCGCCTGCCTGACATCGGTGCTGCGCTACTACGGGGTCAATACCACTCAAGAAGCTGTCGGCAAGCAGACATATGACCCGACTATCAGAGCCACCAACGGAGCCGACATGCTCCTCTATGCGCGTTCATTAGGCTTTGCTGCGTATTCCTGGAACACGAGCATAGACGACGTCAAGAACAAGATTGCTGCAGGAGCGCCTGTGATAGTTCTTCAGCAAAACAGCCGGATAGATACTTCCGGCCATTATCGCGTGCTCACGGGTTATGACGACTCCCGCTCAAAATTCAAAGTCATCGACCCATATTACGACAACATCACTGAGCTGAGCTATTCGGAATGCGAGAGCCTCTGGAAGAGCAAGGGGCATTGGGCGCTGGTGATAGTGCCGTCCGATAAGGACAAGTTTGCAGATGAGCTTGGCTCGCAAAACCCTGTCGTGCATATGGACCTGGCATATGCCCAATATGCGCGCAAGAACTACGATGATGCGCTCAAAGAAGCGCAGGCCGCCCTGAAGCTCCAGCCCCAGAATTCATACACTCTTAATATGCTCGACAAGATAGAGCGAGCAATGGGCGCAGGAACTAAAGGATAAGACGGGGAACATAATACCGGGCAGGCTCGTAGAGGGTGTTGGAGGAGGGACAATGGCCAGAATCGCCGTGTCTGGAATATTGCTTATTCTAGTTGTTTTTGCTGCGGGCGGAGCAGATGCCGAGTCTTTTGACCCAACGGCTCTGCAGGAAGCTTTCAAGGACGCCCAGCGCATCGATCTGCAAACCAGCGAAGTGCCCTCCGTGGTCAAGCTGCGCGATGTCGTAAAGATTCCTCCTCCCGCGCAGGTTGTGCTCGTTAAGACGTTCAAACGCGACTCACTTCCGCCTGTGCTGGCGCCTGCATTCGTCAATCCTAATGTCTCAGGCGTCACCATTGCAGGCAGATATATTGCGATTATCAAGACAGACCTAACCAAGGAATACAACGATGTGCTCAGCCATGAGCTTGTGCACGCATATATCAGCCTTGCCTCTCCAAAGCCTCTGCCGTTCTGGTTCCAGGAGGGCAGCGCCGTTCACTTTTCCACCGATAAGGATCGCAAATTCTATGGCCAGCCCTCAAAAGATCAGACAGGCGTTATGATCGGAAAAACCGTGGAACTGGACGACACATACAAGCAGAAGTTGCAAAGCTTCCACTTTATGATCGAGAAGGCTGGAGACAAAAAGTTCAACAAGTGGTTTCGCGAGGCGGTCATTACAGGCGAAGTGAACCCACGCCCCCTTATCGGCCTGAGCGATTCACCATCCGCTCAGCGCAGCTCCTACAAGCCGCTGCCGACATGGCTGATCTCTGTAATAGCCGGTATTGTAGTAGTTGTCATAGCAATCGGCATATATGCCGCCCGCCGGGATGACGGTTATATTCAGTAGCGCTGGCTTCGGGATTTTGTTGCTTCGTGCAGCAGTAAATTCTATATAGCCTCTCGATTCACCACAAGCCCCGCTGCCGAAGCCGCCGAACATCCAGCTTATTGCAAACAATCAGAAGTTGCTCACATTCATCCCCAACCAGCCAGCCCGTAATGGCAACCCAGCCTTCCCTTCCCTATCCCCCAACCCCTAACCCCTAACCCCTAGCACCCAACACCTAACACCTAACACCCATCACCCTCCTGTACCGCCGAGGCGTAAAAAGCTGGGAATCGTACAACACTATTAGTGTTATAACGATTACAAGGGGGAACATGGGTGATGAAATTGGCATTTCCTGTTCTCGCATTGATAATCATGCCGGCACTCTCCGGCGTGGTCATGGCAGATAGTTCCCAGTTAGGCAATCTGGGTTATAACTCGTATGATGGAGCCCTATCAGGCGGGGGACAAACGCAGCATTTCGGTTCCGGAGTGGGGTATCCGGCGGAAATAGGCGCAGATTATTTTCACCGTTACATTCCGTCCGATCAATGGGGCATGTATGGTTACGGCACAGGACACCTGGGCAAGGGCTATGGCCCGTATATTTATCCCGACCTCAAAAATGGACCGCCTCCGGGCATGTTCGACCCGCTTCCGGGTGAATACGACAATGCCCCTCCTCCCAAGATAAAGGTAAAAAACGGCACTATCAGGGTGGGGCTGCCGAACAACATTCCCGGGGTTCGATGTGTGACAGTGACGATTCTTGCTTTTAACGGTGCGGAGCTTTGCAGCCAAACGATGAATCACCCGCCGTACACATTTAATCTGCCGGTACTTGATGGAGCGAAGAATGTTAGGGTGCGGATAGACTATGTAAACAACGGCCTCTCCGCAACTGCGTATCCGCTTTAGCATAAAGCCGTAAATCCTGACCCAGGATTGGATTACAGGCAGCAGAATACATTTCTACTGCCTGCATTTTTCAACCAAGCTCTACAGCTATCAACTCATACACACCAAGCTCGGGCAGCGTGAATTCAGCTATGCCATCATGATAAACGCTCGGCAAATCAATCCCCGCGCGCAGCGCTTTTACGCTCTTACTGGATCCGCATCTCAGCCTGATGCTTAAATCGTGCAGTGTAATTATCTGCGTGATTGGCCTCTGCATATCTCCGGTGTTATTTACCAGATGGATAAGAATTTTGTCTTTTTGTGCATTCCAGCGGGGCTCTATCTCCACCGTGGGAGGGCAATCCGTCTCGACCATCAGAGGATTGACGTGCGCCCAACTAATAATGCCCTCGATCAGGTCCTCATAGTCCGGCAGCTTGAACTTGTTGTAGAAGTCACCCACCAGCGATGGCATATAAACTGTCCGCCCCATGCCATATGAGCTTGCAATAAGTGCAGGGTTGTCGGATTCTCCCTTGAGAGGCGAATACACACCACCGACTTCGTTCATGAATACCGACGGCACGCAAGTATCATGAGATGCGACACACTTCAGGCTGTATGTAGGCCTGGCGATCAATTGTCCCGGCGCGAGCTTGCCAATAGCCGGATGAGTCTGCTTTATGCGAACATACTCCTCCATAGATACCGGCTTCATCATGCTTTTAATGCCGCCTACTCCAAATAGGCCGAGCAGAGGGTTTATGTCTCTGGCTTGCCCGGTCTCATCATACGCGCCTGTCTCGAACTCAGCCACAACCGATCCTCCATTATGCACGAATTGCCTAATGCACTCTATCTGAGAGTCAGACAAACATGCCGAGTTCGGCAGGATCAGCACGCGGTATTTGGCAAGTTTTTCGAGTGAGATGTTCTTGTCCAGCACCACATCGAATGGAACATGCGATCTTGTCATGGCCAGGAAATATCCCAGATATGACCCGTCGACTGTCGCTTCGCATATCTCCTTTCGCTTCTTCCAGTCCACGCTCTCATCACCCGAACCCATATCCACCAGTAGGTTTTCTTCTCGACCGGAACCGGCTTCTCCATAGAATCCTGCAAGCCTTGATACATAGTATGCGCTTGTCTGTGACGAACTGAGCAGCGCTATATCCGCGCAGGACTGCGTGCTTGTGTAATACTCTTCGTGATCAGCAAGGAAGCTCTGCATCTCGTTGATCGGTTCTATCGCCGCCTTGCGGCTGTGCTCCAGCGCATAATTGACCGTCGCAAACCACGGGTTGGCTCCGCATGCGGCGGTCTGTGCTATCGCCAGTTCGGCTTCAATCTTTGAAAGCGGAATGTAGTGCCACGAGCCAAGCATATGATGGCTGAATACTACAGCCGGTTTATCACCCGCTGTCATGTATTTTGCAGTTGCCGCCCAGGGCAGCAGCATCTGCTCGTGAGGCCCGGGGTGGAAAAACGCCTCCGCGCCGTTGAAGTCTTCAAAATCGCCCACGCTGTCGATACTGCGCGCGAACCTCCAAGTCCCGGCCTGCCAACTGCCCGCATTCAGAAAAACCACTCCGTCCGGGTTTACCGACCTTACGGCCTGTCTGCAGTCTTTCAGAAACCTTGCAAGTGAGCGTGAGCGGAATCCAACAAAGCGTATCCAATCAGGGTTGGACCAATCCTCCACGGTCGGAATATCGGTTTTATATTCAGATGAGAATTGCTCCCGGCAGCTCTCGCAATAACAGCATCCGGGGAAGAATATCGGACCATCAAGAAAAACACCGTCAATGCCGGTGGCCATGGCCTCACGGATAAGCTCAAACGCCCAGTCTCTCCAGGAGCTGTTTACGCAGAATGTGGAGCCGCTGCCGTATAGAGGAAACTGCCTGCCGTATGATGCGCAGTCTGCTGTTTTCTGCTCCCAATCCGAGTGGAGGTCAGCAAAATCATATGCGAACCAATGCATGTTCATGTATGCTATCAGGTTAATGCCGTATTTTTTTGCATATGGCAGATACTCTCGCACAAAGTCGAAATCACCAAGAGGAGGGTATTTTTCAAACTTAGGTGAGTTGAAGGTAATCTGATATCCTAGACCGGGAGCCATACCCGGAGTGCCAACAATCCACTCACAGTTAGCGTGCCATTCATCGCGTTTGCTGCGAGCCAGTTCGTCAAAGTCCGTATCCTTGATCCTGCTCAAAGCATCGCCAAAATAGTCCAGACGCATCATGCGGACCGGACGTTGATGCCATTTCAACTCGTTCATTATGCATTACCCTCCGGATTGATTCCAAAACTCAGCATATCAGTTCATAACTCAGGGCGCAACCGAAAAACGTTCATATAGTCCCGAAAAACAAGCCGTAATAAACGGCAAAATGGACCGAGATTATTATCCCGGTCCACATAGAATGTGAGCCCACAAATTGAGCCAATTGCAGTGCTGAGGATTTTTGCACTCAATTCAAATTGTTTGCGATATTTATGCCGCTTTCTGCTGGTCTTGCCCACCTTGTTTTCTTTCTATAACTCTTACCGTGGCCTCTACAACATCCGGGTCGAACTGCTTACCGGAGTTTTTGCATATCTCCTGCAGTGCGTTATGCCAGGTCATAGCGGATCGATAAGGTCTTTCGCTTATCATTGCTTCATATGAGTCGGCAATAGAAAGGACTCTGGCAAGCAGAGGAATTGCATCGCCCATCAGTCCGTCCGGATAACCGGAACCATCCACATGTTCGTGGTGGTGCCTGACTATGGCGGCAACCTCGGCAAGTTCGTCTATTCCGGCCAAAAAGTCAGCGCCCATTCCGGGATGCTTGAGTATGTCGACCCATTCATCATCCGAGAGCTTGCCGGTTTTTGCAAGCACTGAGTCCGGCGTGCTGATTTTGCCGACATCGTGGATATAAGCAGCTAGTTCGAGCGTATTAAGCCTGTCCTCGGTAAATCCCATCTCTCGACCAATCTCAAGGCAGAGTTCGGCCATATTTGCAGAGCGGCTGATTGTGTAGCTGGATTTTGCGTCGATTGCCGCAGCCAGTGCCTTGATTGCCTTAAACAGCACATCCGCACGCTCATCTGATAGTCTTTTTGCTTCAACTTCCTTGCGCTGGAGATTGTTCTCGATTACGATAGGAAGTTTGAGCATTTCTATGGGCTTGGTCAAAAAATCTGATGCGCCGGCTGCGAGAGCCTCTCGAGATGCATTTATATCACCGAATGCCGTGATCATTATCACCGGCACATGAGGATGTATTCGATTTACTGTTTTGGCAAATTGCAGCCCTGTGATTCCGTGCAGGTAGAGATCGCAAAGAATCAGATCATAACCGTGTGTCTTAACCATTTCAATTGCGGATTTTGAGTCATCAGCAGTGCTTACCTCATAGCCATAACTTCTCAGCTTATCTGAGAGCAAATTCGATATCTCCTGATCATCATCGACTACGAGAACGTGGGCGGAAGAGAGGTTGCCAGTGTATATCATTCTTTTTCCTCAATAATCTATTGTGGGCGTCAGCCATTTTGATTATTGGAGAGTCGTATGCAATTCCACAGACAGTCACAGCATATTTATCTTTTTCTTGTTTGTTTAGGCAAATAGGCCGTGATTTTGCTGCTTTTGGGATTTGGCTTTTGTCTCGATTGCCTCACTTGCTGCGCATTGCCAACAGTCCGGTGTTGCGGTAATATAACTAAACCGTCATTAAACAGGAAGGATACCAACCGTATGTGCAATGATGATTTCAAACTGACTTCTCTTTCGCATGGAGCTGGCTGCGCCTGTAAGCTCGCCCCTCTGCAGTTGGCTCAAATATTGAAACAAATGCCGCTGGTCAGTGACCCGAATGTGCTGGTGGACCTGGGCACATCGGACGATGCTGCGGTCTATAAGATAACGGACGACATCGCAGCCGTCCTCACCCTGGACTTCTTCACACCGATTGTTGACGACCCGTATGAGTTCGGCAGGATCGCCGCGACAAACGCCGTCTCCGATATCTACGCTATGGGCGGCAGGCCTGTCGTCGCGCTCAACATTGTGGCCTATCCCGGCCGCACGCGCTCTCTGGACAAGCTGGAGCTTATTCTTAAGGGCGGGGCGGACCAGGCGACGGCGGCGGGTGTCAGCATAATCGGTGGCCACTCTGTCGATGACCCCGAACCGAAATACGGCCTCTGCGTGATGGGTCTGATAAATCCAAACGAGGTCATGACGAACAAAGGCGCAAAGGTTGGAGACAAACTTATTCTGACAAAGCCGATAGGAGTGGGGATCATCACTACGGCTGTCAAACACAATGCCGCCTCCGATGAAGTAATGGCCCGCGGCATAGATGTCATGACCAGGTTTAACGGCACAGCGTCGGAAGTGGCGAAGCGCATAGGCTGCCATGCGTGCACTGATGTCACCGGGTTCAGCCTCCTCGGACACCTTCATGAGATGACTGCCGCAAGTTGCGTGGGTGCGCGCCTTTGTTATAGCAAAGTTCCCTTAATAGACGGCATACAGGGTCTGCTGGATGAGGATATGGTGCCGGGCGGCACTTACAGAAACCTTGATTTTCTGAATCAGGGCTGCTGCCTTGAGTGGGAGAATGATTTGGGCGAGCGCCGGCAGCTTACTCTAGCCGACCCTCAGACATCCGGCGGCCTTTTGATCAGCGTCTCGCCTGATAAGGCGGATGATATGCTTGACGCGCTACATGCAGCCGATGTTTCGGATGCAGCCGTTATTGGCGAAATCATACCTGATTCGGACTGCAGAATTCATATCGTCGAATAATCGATGGAGGACTCAGCGTATGAAAGCACGTGTTATAACAGAAGAATGCATTGGTGACGGAACGTGCGTCGATATATGTCCTGAAGTCTTTGAGATGGGCGATGATGGCCTTGCGCATGTCAAAGTCGACCCAGTCCCGCCGGAGGCAGAGGAAAAATGCCGCCAAGCGTGCGAGGACTGTCCGGTGGACGCCATTACAATTGAAGAATGATCAAAAAGCTTGATGCTGCCCGTAATATTTTGGGCAGCACCAATGCTTAAATGTATTTTGTCTAACTTCTGATCTCGCCCAGCAGTTCTTTGACCTTCTCTTCCATCTGCTCTCTGGTTTTGGCTTCAAGGTTGAGCCTGATCAGAGGTTCGGTGTTGGACGGCCGGACATTAAACCACCAGTTGTCAAACTCGGCTTTGTAGCCGTCTATCTCGGTCACCCGCTTTGCGACCGGGCCATATTTTGCCTTAAGGCGAGCCAGCACAGCGGGGATATCTTTCACTTCGGAGTTAATCTCTCCACTGTGATAATATTTTCTTAATGGAGCTACGACCTCGGACATGGGCTTGCCCTCTTCGAGCAACAGTTTGAGCATATTGAGCATCGCCAAGTCGCCGTTATCGGTAGTATAGAAATCACTGAAATAGTAGTGACTCGATAGCTCTCCGGCAAAGTATCCGCCTTCCTCGCGCATCTGCTTCTTGATAAGGCCATGGCCGACTCTGCACTCTGTTGCCTTGCCGCCCGCTTTTTCTATCTCTTCAGGCACTATCCAGCTCGACCTGAGATCATAGAGAATCTCCGCGCCTGGCTTTTTCTTAAGCATCTCGCGTGCGATCAGAGCAGTGACAAAGTCGCCGGAAATGATTTGTCCCTTTTCGTCAACGAACGCCACACGGTCGCCGTCGCCATCGAACGCTATCCCAATATCGGCCTTTTCATCCACCACTCGGTCGCGCAGCGCAAGCAGCGTCTCCGTCTTGAGCGGGTTTGCCTCATGGTTGGGGAAGCTTCCGTCCAGCCTCCAGTAGAGCTTTATGGGTTCGCTGCCGACCTTCTTCATAATCTCGGGCAATATATAGCCGCCCATACCGTTAGCGCAGTCGATCACCAGTTTTAGGTTTCCGAAACTGCGGATTCCGGTATTGTTGAGCACGGCTTCCGTATATTCATCGAGAACATTTTCCTGAGCAAGAACGGTGCCTTTTTTTGCCGGCTCGGCGAAGTTGCCTTCACATGCCAGCTTCCAAAGGTCCTCGTTGCTTATGATTGCAATGCTGGGGACTGCTCCCTTGCCTGTCATTTTATAGCCGTTATATTCAGCCGGGTTGTGCGATGCCGTGCACATAACCCCCGCGTCGGCGTTTAGATGATTGACCGCAAAATAGTACATCGGCGTAGAAGTAAGGCCGACCGGCACGACATCCGCGCCCTGGTCGATCAGGCCTCTAATTGTCGCAGCCTCAAATGTCTCGGCGGACTCACGCATGTCATGGCCTATCACAACCCTCTTGCAATTCAGGGCTGAAACGAAAGCCCTTGCAATGCGATATGCATCCTCGTCATCAATCTCCTTTGGGTATAGCCCTCTGATATCGTATGCTTTGAAAATACCCTTTTTTATATCCTTGTGTCCAAGCGTCATCTGCTAACCTCCTTGCAAAGCCAAAAGATTATACCATGTCGGCAGCGGTGGCTAAAGACATTGCTGTTCCAATCCGGCGATTTGAGGTCAGACCGACAAATTGCCGGTTCAAGTAACTGAACGTAGATACCTTTGTTCTCATCATGAAAGCCGAGGGTTCCGGCCGGACAGCGGCATGGTATACTAGACGGGTAGTCTTAACATTTGGAGAAGTAAATGCTCAATCTCACTGCAAAAGATATAATGACGCGAGATGTCATTACGGTTCGTAAAGGCTCTTCTATAGAAGAGGCTCTCAGGCTGATGGCCTGCAACAATATCAGTGGCCTGCCGGTAGTTGATTCCGATGGCCATCTTCAGGGGATCATTACCGAGAGCGACCTGCTTCTCAAGGGTCAGATTTCTCTGCCGGACGCCGTGGCGTACAAGAACAGCCTGTTCGCGCCGCATCCCGATGGAGTGGAGGAGGCATATCGGCGCTCGCAGGCCAAACTTGTCGAGGATGCCATGACCCGAAAGGTGCTTACTTTCATGGAGGACTCGATTGTAAGCGACATTGCGCGCGAGATGATCGAGCATGCGGTAAACAGAGTCCCTATTCTGCGTGAGCGCAAAGTGGTCGGTATTGTAAGCCGGAAAGATATCATACAAGCGTTGGCAAAGGAGTCAAACGGCTTCGACGCATGTCCCGGCAAACCGCGAAAAGGTCAGCTTATAGAACTATGAGCGGCGAAGTAAAAACCGTCCTTGCAATAGATCCCGGCAGTATGAAGTGCGGTGTGGCAGTTGTCGCCTGTAAGGACGGTTCTGCGCCTGAAGTTGTCTATCACAGCGTAATTGAGACCGTCCGCCTCGGCGAGTCTGCAGCCGATCTTGAACAGCGCTTTCATCCGGGTGTGATTGTGATCGGCAATGGGACTACATCCGTTCAGGCCGTGCGGGCGGTCGGTAAGGTGAGCGCAGCGCCGGTCGAGATGATCGACGAAAAGTTCACCACACTGCTCGCACGCGCAATGTATTTTCAGGATAATCCTCGCCGTGGGCTGCGCAGGCTTATCCCTATCTCACTTCAAACTCCCGACCGTCCCTATGACGACTACGTCGCAATCATCCTCGCCAAAAGATATTTTCAATCCGCAGGTGAAAAATAGCCCTGAATGCAGCCGGCCATGGCGACAAAAAATCCGCCGAATTTTACCGCCAATCCTTAATGGTTTTTAGGCTCCGGCGAAAGGAATTGAGACTTGGCTCGTGGAAATCATAACCGTGAGCCAGCATATGTTCGACTTTCATATCAAGGATGCTACCGTAATCGACGGTTCGGGGGCGGAGCCTTTTGTCGCCGATGTCGCCATCAAGGACGGCAGGGTCGCGGCGATAGGCGATATCCCCGGTGATGCCGCGCGCACGATTCATGCTGCCGATTTGGTAGTAGCCCCGGGTTTTATAGACATCCATTCCCACACAGACTCTATTCTCTTTATCGATGGGCGTGCCGAGAGCAAGATCACACAGGGTGTTACGACCGAACTGTGCGGCAACTGCGGTTTTTCGGCTGCTCCATGTCTGGATGAGCTTTCGTGCGCAGAGTTAGAGAGTTGGCGCAGGAAGAATGGAATCGAAGAAGATTGGCAGGGCCTGGGTGAAATGCTCTCGGCTATGGAGAGGCGGCCCATTGCAATCAATTTTGCCACGCTTGTCGGCCATGCCAATCTGCGGTCGGGATCGGTCGGTCTGGCCGAGCGTGAAGCTTCTCCGAGTGAGATCGACCGGATGCGCTCCGATCTTCGTGATGCGATGGAGCAGGGCGCATTCGGCCTCTCCAGCGGATTGATCTATCCCCCGAGTTGTTATGCAAATCTGATCGAACTTGCCGGGCTTGCGAGTGTCGTTGCACAATTCGGCGGCTTCTACTCGACTCATATGCGTGATGAGGGCGACCATCTTGTGGAAGCGGTCGAAGAGGCCATTTCAGTCGGCAGGCAGAGCGGTGTCGGCGTGCAAATATCCCATCATAAGGCCTGTGGGCGAGCCAATTGGGGACGCGTAAAGACGACACTTGCTATGGTAGATGAGTGCAGAGCCGCAGGAATGGATATCAGTGTTGATCAGTATCCGTATATAGCTTCGGCCACTTCACTCTCGGCGATGCTTCCGCAGTGGGCATATGATGGCGGTGACGCAGCTCTGCTGGAGCGTATTCGAGATAGACGTTGTGAACTGCTTGAATTTCTGAGCAATAACGGCAGAGGCGAATGCAACGAAGATGAGTGGAAAAACGTATTGATAAGCAGCGTAGGCAGCGAAGACAACCGCAAATGCGAAGGAATGAGCATTGAGGACATTGCTTCCCAAAGAGGCTCCCGGCCTGAAGAAGTTGTGCTGGATCTATTGGCCGAGGAAAGGCTTGCGGTTTCCATGGTGCATTTTTCTCTGTGTGAGGAAGATGTGGAGACTGTAATGCGTTCGAGCTTTGCGATGGTAGGCAGTGACGCGTCCGCAAGGAGCGTATCGGGCAGGCTATCACGCGGCAAGCCACATCCCCGCGCATATGGAACTTTTTCTAGAATTCTGGGCAGGTATGTGCGTGAGCGCGGCGTAATAGGTTTGGAGACCGCCATACAAAAGATGACCTCGCTACCGGCAAGGAAGATGGGTCTTACGGACCGTGGCTTGCTCAGGGCAGGCAACTGGGCAGACATTGTGATTTTTGATCCCAATGAAATATCCGACGCGGCAACTTACGAAAACCCGCACCAGATATCCAGGGGCATAAAATTTGTATTCGTCAACGGCAAGCTGGCAGTTGAAAGCGGTGTCTTGACCGGCGAGATGGTCGGAAAAGTCCTTCGCTTTTCCAAAGCGACAAAGTAAATAAGAACGGATAGACAGGTACTATGAAAATCATTAAGAACCCCGAACTCAAGGGGATCATCACGCTCTTTTTTATAATACTCATCCTCGGGGCACTAATGGCAGGTACATCCGGCAAGCTGGAGCAGTGGTTTGGAATCACTCTCTTCTCAGGCCCGTGCCTCCAGGATAAGATCGTGTTCGTCTCCGGTCGCGACGGGTCGGATATATACGTAATGGACAAGGACGGCTCCAACCGCAAGGCACTTACCAAGGGCGCCGGAGTCCTTTCATTTCCGGCCATATCGCCGACCGGCAATAGAATCGTGTTTGTCGCCATGCTCGGTCAGGAGAAGCAGGTCGTCTCCGTCGGAGCCAGGGGAGGCGAACTGAATCAGCTTACCAGCGCTACGGGGCCTAAGAAAGAGCCCGGTTATACCCCCGACGGCAAGAGGCTTTCGTTTATAGCAAGCGGCAGGGTATATACAGCCGATCTGAATGGCGACAGCCCCGAATGCGTGCTGCCGACTGATGCGGAAATTCACGGCGCCATGTCATCTACCACAGAGAGCCGCGAGATCCCGGCCTATTATTCATATGCCTGGGCTCCCGACGGTGAAAGTATCGCCGGTGTTACAAAAGATGCTGCGGATAATGACATGCTGGTGTATATCCCGCATCACGACCACTCCGGTGAAGATTCGCATGGTGGGGTTTGTCCGCAGCGCCAGATACTGGCGGCAGGCCAAATAGCCGGGTATTCCTGGGCAGCAAAAAAGCCGGTGCTTGCCGCCTCGGTAAAAATCAAGAAGAAGAGCCTGTTGCTCATATTTGACATAGAGCATAAGCAGGGCGGCAAAATCTGGGACACGGAAAAACAGGAGTTAGGAGTTCCCACAATCTCTCCCGACGGGTCCGAGGCCGTGGTTCCACTAATATCGACCGGTAAGAAGGCCCCCAGCGGCCTGCTAAAAATCGATTTGAGGTCGGGTCAGGCAGGTATTATCGGCGAGGGCGTATTTGAGAGTCTAGTCTACTCGACGGACGGAAACACAATTCTGGCAACCCTCGTCCATGACAATGGCGATAAGCGCGATATTGTCTTGATCAGTCCGTCAAGCGGCAAGGTTACTCGGTTGACCCGCGACGGCAAGAGTTTCAATGCGATATGGACGCCCATATCGGCAAAGTAGCCTGCTGGCAGCCGGGCGATACTCCAGCCGCAATGCCGTCAATATTATTCATGTGCGGCGCAAGGTTTTGTGACTGCCGAACTGTGTCAAACGATTTATAAGGAGACCAGGAAATATGAAGAGAGCTTTGTTCATTGCATTTTTAGTCTGCGCGTTGAGCGGCCCTGCTGTGGCTAACAGGATCCTGCTGGTTCCGAGCGGCGAGACACTGACTACCGGTCAGGTCCGTGCCGAGGCTGCCGTAAGCCCCGGCAATGATGACGGCAGTTATATGTGGCTTGCGGCGGGTCTGATGCAGGTCGAACTAAGCGTGCTGCGGCATGAGAATCCCGGCGGTGATAAAGATAACGAATACGGCGCGCAGTGGAACTTCCTGCCTGAGACCACTTTTAATCCCGCAGTTGCATTTGGCGTGCAGGATATCGCAGATGAGTCCGACGATGGAGTCACCGGTTATGTGGTCGCAACAAAGCACCTTCCAATAGGAATGATAAACCCGTTCGTGAAAGACCTTTCTCTTACCGCGGGTGTTGCCGCCGGAGGTATCAAAGGCACGTTTTTTGGTGTTGAGGCGCATCTGCCGTTGAAGTTTTTTATCCAGGGTGAATACGACAGCCAGAATTTCAATGCCGCATTCGGCTGGCAGCCAATAAGTATGTTTCGGCTCAAAGCCTATACTATCAAAAATGACGCATATTTCGGAGCGGAGCTGTTGCCCCTGCAGTTCTAAGCGCTCTCCGCTCTTAATTTGTTATAGAGGTAACATATATGGATTTTAATCCAAACGCGCACTATGTGATAGGTGTCGATCTCGGAGGCACAAATGTCCGGGCGGCTGTGGTCGACCGCAGCGGAGCCATTGTCGGTGAGGGCAGGACGGATTCCAAAGCGATGGAGGGTCTCGGTGCGACCGTCGGCCAGATCGTATCGGCGATCAGGCAGGCTGTTGAGGACTCACCCGCTCAGATGTCTGATATTGCCGGAGTAGGGATGGGTGTGCCGGGTACTGTTAAGAGTGAAGAAGGGCTCGTGCTCTGGTCGCCAAACTTCCTGGGTTGGGACGGTATCCAGCTCGCATCTCCGATAGTTGACCAGATCGGCATAAGTGTGCTGCTGGGTAATGACGCGAATGTCGCAGCTCTGGGCGAATGTATCTTCGGGGCGGGCAAGGGCTCAAAGTGTATGGTGATGTTTACACTCGGCACGGGTATCGGCAGCGGTCTTATCATAGACGGCAAGATTTGGACAGGCGTCAACGAGAGCGGTCCCGAAATGGGCCACCAGATCGTACTGGCCGATGGTCCCAGATGCAGTTGCGGACGCTACGGCTGTCTGGAATCACTTGCTCAGCGTGATGCCATAATCGATCGCGCAGCGCGCAAGGCTCATATGGGCAGGCGCACAAGCCTTCTGGAAAAATCAAATCACGATCTTCGCTATGTCACTCCCGCTATGATCGCCGAAGCCGCATCCGAGGGTGATGCTGTCTCAATTGAGACCCTGCATGAGACGGGCTATTACATCGGCATAGGTGTTGCGAATGCAATCAATATGCTTAATCCCGATAAGGTTGTGATCGGCGGCGGAATTGCACAGGCAGGAGATTTACTCTTTGAGCCTATCAGGACAAGTGTGGAAGTCAACGCCCTCTATCAACAGCTTCAGGCATGCGAAGTTGTTCCAGCCCAGCTTGGCGATAACGCCGGTGTCCTTGGCGGCGCTGCAATGGTCTTGCAAAGACTGGCCTAATGGAAGATGAGTGTGTTCGTTTGATCGTGTATCGTGATTCAACGGTACACGATCAGACGATCAACGACCAGACGATCAACGATCAGACGATCAACGATCAAACGATATATAATCCCTCTAATTTGCCGCCATATACCGCCATATGCTATAATTCGAGCGAAGACGCATAAGTTTGGAGGACAAATGGACACCAGCGATTTCAGGAACGGCTTGTCGATAATTGTCGACAATGACATATTCACGATTGTGGAGTTTCAGCACGTCAAGCCCGGTAAAGGCGGCGCATTTGTGCGCAGCAAGCTCAAAAATGTGCGCACAGGCGGTGTGATCGAAAAGACATGGCGCGCCGGCGAGAAGATGGATCAGGCGATTTTAGAGCGCTACCCGCTTCAGTTCAGCTATGAGCAGGACGGCGAATACTTCTTCATGGACACCGAGTCCTACGAGATGAGCCCTGTGCCCAAGGAGAAGATCGGCGACGGAGTGAAATATCTCAAGGAAGGCCTCGAAGTGACCGCGCTTTCGCATCAGGGCGAACTGATAAATGTAGAATTGCCGTATACTATTGAGGCGGAAATAGTCGAGACCGAGCCGGGCGAGAAGGGCAACACAGCTTCCGGCGGCAGCAAGCCCGCCACAATCGAATCCGGCGCGGTTGTGCAGGTTCCTTTCTTTATCAATATCGGTGATAAGATAAAAGTCGATACGCGCACAAACGACTACCTGGAGCGAGTCAAAGATTAGCTACACTTGCCCGCTCTCTTGTGTAATACCGTTTTTAGCTTTAGTCCATGCAGGAGTATGGGTTACAACCGCGAACTGATTACACTGACCAGGTAGATGGTTTTTTGATACTTCGTCAGTTTCCTGGCCGAAGGAGGCTCTGAGATTGGCACTTAAGTCGCACACCAAGAGCTGGATATTTGCTCTTTTGGATAATATCAGCTCTTTGGGTCTGAAGATAGGAATACCCGTTGCAGCAGTGACTGTCACTTATTTGCTGTGGGTAATCTTCGGGCCGCGCCTTGCCCATATAGACAAGCTTTCCGTAGCGGACAGCGATTATCTGATTAATAGTGCGGTCATTTCATGTAAGGCGCTTACTATTGCGAGCCTGGCGATAGTAGTATCGGTCATAATCCGTCTCCTTTATGACGAGTTAGTCGGCCAGACGCTTTCAGTACTAGGCATATTGCTATATTTTGGCACGCCCGAGGCTCTTGCGCGGTTTGTTCATGTTCAAAATGCGCGTGCGGCAGGGTTGGCGCTCGCAATTGTAAATGAGTTTTGCGTTATCGGAGCGATTTGCGCGCTGCCGGGGTTGGTGCTTGTAGTACGAGACTGCATACTGCGTATCTGGCGCGGCATTTCGTCAAAACGTGTAATGGAAACGCGTTGGGGAGACGAAAGGGAACGCGAGAAGAAAAAGAAGCCTAAGTTTTATGGCAACTGCTGGGACATGGCCTATTGCCGGGAGTTTGTAAAGCGGGTGTGTCCGGCTTTTCAAAAAAAGCGGCCCTGCTGGCGGATCAAAACCGGGTGTTATTGCGATGAGCATACAATTTTGATGGCGATGGCTAGCCAGGGTGAAGAAAACGAGAGCTACAAAGGCATACTGCACAGCCTGGGTTTGGACGGACAGAGCAAGAAGCCTAAGGTGAGCGCTAAGGTCAAACGTATCAGGTGTCGTCGCTGTGGAATATATGCGGAGCATCAGCGGCAGAAATATCGGCTGCTTAGCCCAATGGTTTTTCCAGCCGTAATATTCGCGCTGTATTTTTTTTATAGTCAGCTTTCCTGGTATATCACGACAGCTTTTCAGAAGACCGATCAGTTTGTCGGCTTTCTTTCTTATAAGTCGGTTACAAGCACAGCGTATGCATCCGACGGGCGTATGTTGACCAACATAGCGATAGTCTGGCTGGCTATTATTCTGATCAGCTATACGCTGCGGACTCTCGAATATCTGATTTTTGATTTGCAGGTCTAGCCTTGCTCGAAATGACGGTAAATAACCACCTAGGTGAAGAATGGATATAGGGAAAATCGAAGAACTCATAAAAGTGCTGGAAAGCTCCCGCACGCAGGAGCTGTCGGTGCGCAAGGGCGCTTTCAGTGTGCATATCGTAAAGGGCGGAAATACCAAGCTCGCTGTCGCTCGTAAGAAGATGCCGAAAATTGCTCAGACACGAGCCGAAGCGCCCGAACCGGACGGCGCATTCTACATACTCGCGCCTATGGTCGGGATATATCACAGTGAAGACGGTATCACTAAAGCAGGCTCGCATATTGCGTCCGGCCAGGTGGTAGGCGCAATTGAGTCTATGAAACTGCTCAATGACGTGGTCTCGGAAGTGTCCGGTACAGTAGTTGAGGTCATGGTCGAGGACGGCACGCCCGTCGAATACGGCCAGCCTCTGTGCAGAGTAGAGGCAGCGTAACTTCCCCCCTGAGGGAGAGGGTCGGTGTGAGGGCGTAAGCCGAGGATCAAGAAGATGAAAATAAACAATCGTGGCAACTGGAGTCTCATAGGCCTGCTTGTTTCAGTGGCTATAATTTGCGTTGTGGCTGCAATGATGTTTACCGGCGGCAATTTTTCAACCGTCAAGAAGGACAGCCCGCTGCTGGATAAAAGCAGTAAGAAGCAGACGGTCTACGGCAAGGCGCTGGATACCGCCAAGGGCGAGGACTGCCGCCAGCGTCTTAACCAGGTCAGGACAGCTATTGAGAATCAGAAGGCGTCGTCCACGACCGAGGGCAATCCAAAGTCACTTCGTGAGATCGATCTAGCGCCGGGTTATCTGAGGTGTCCTGTCAGCAACCAGGCATATGTCTATGATCCGGCGACAGGCACAGTTCACTGCCCATACCCGGCGCATGCAAAATTCTAGTTATGAGTTATGAGTTTAGGGTTATGAGTTTAGGGTTTCCAAACTCACAACACATAACGCGCAAAACACATAACTCCCGAAAGGGGTTCTATTGTTTAAGAAGATACTTATCGCCAATCGCGGCGAGATAGCTATAAGAATAATCCGGGCTTGCAAGGAGATGAAAATCGCTACGGTTGCCATCTATTCCGAGGCTGACAAAAACTCTCTGCATGTGCGCATGGCGGATGAAGCGATCTGCGTCGGTCCGCCTGCCAACAAAGAGAGCTATCTGAACATGCCCAATATCATCTCGGCTGCAATGATAACCGGAGCCGAAGCGATTCATCCCGGCTACGCTTATTTCTCAGAGCAGGCGAGCTTTGCCGAGGCGTGTGAAGCATGCAACCTCAAGTTTATCGGCCCAAAGGCAAGCGCTATCGAGCTTATGGGCGACAAAGCCCGCGCCAAGGAGACTGCCGCCAAAGCCGGAGTTCCGGTTATTCCCGGAAGCAAGGGTACCATCCAAAGTGAGCAGGACGCGTTTAAGACTGCTCAGAAGATGGGCTATCCGATCAGGCTCAAGGCTACCGCGGGCGGCGGCGGACGCGGTATTCGTGTGGTCCACAGCGAGGACGAACTCGCAAGCCAGCTCAGAGTCGCCACAGCCGAAGCCGAGTCCGCGTTCGGCAACGGCGAGATGTATATCGAAAAAGAGATCGAAGATCCGCGCCATGTCGAGATTCAGATTATAGGCGATGAGCACGGTCATTACGTCTACCTTGGCGAGCGCGAATGCTCTATCCAGCGCCGGAACCAGAAGCTCCTCGAAGAAGCGCCTTCTGTGGCCGTAACTCCTGCGATCCGCAGCAGAATGGGTGAGGCGGCTGTCAAGCTTGCAAAAGCGGTCGGTTATGCTAACGCGGGCACGGTGGAGTATTTGCTGGACAAGAACGGCGATTTCTACTTTATGGAGATGAACACCCGCGTGCAGGTCGAGCATCCGGTAACTGAGTTTGTGACCGGTATGGACATCGTCAAAGAGCAGATCAGGGTCGCAGCAGGCGAAAAGCTTGATGTTAGCCAGAAGGACATCAAGATCAACGGCCACGCCATCGAGTGCAGGATCATAGCCGAAGACCCGTCCAATAACTTTGCTCCATCGGTCGGCACGATCCGCCATCTTGCGGTGCCGGGAGGCATCGGCGTGCGGGTCGATACGCATATATACGGCGGCTACGAGATTCCGCCTTATTACGATGCCATGCTTGCCAAGTTGATTGTCTGGGGCAAGGACCGTGACGAAGCCATCGCGCGGATGCAGCGCTGTCTTTCCGAGTATGAGATAGAAGGTGTCAAGACCAATATCTCATATCAGATGGAGATTCTTTCCAACGCATATTTCCGAAAAGGAGAGCTTTCGACGAGCTTCATTCCGCGGCGAATGAATGCAGGCTGATCTTTTGATGCAGGATCGTTTATATGAGACTGAATAATAGTGATTATCGTGCTGCGGCTCTCGAACATTTAGATCACGCAAGACGTGCCTACGACAGAAAAGATTTTATGGTCGCTCATTACTACTCTGGAGTGTCGGTTGAGTGCATATTGCGAGCATATGTGAGGCATCATAAGCAAGAGAAATTCTATTCTCGCCATGATCTAGCCAGGCTGGCTGTCTCGGGATTCCTTGATATAGTATCGGATATATCAAGGAGAGAATGGGATGCAAAGATTGGCGAGATGAATCTGCGATGGAGAAGTAATCACAGGTATTTTTCGGAACAATCACTTAGAAGGTACTTCAAGGATGCTGAACTTGATCGTAAAATAAGAGGGGATGCACTTAAAGAAAATGCTCGGATTGTGCGAGAACTAGCGCATGAAATAGTTGGTTTTGGAGAGATGAAATGGATAACAAAGATGAAGTGAAGACAGCGGTCGAACACGATTTTGAGGGCAGTATGTTTATTGCGGATACCGACACTGTATCCGGTAAAATTAGTGGATTTCTAGTATGGGATGGATTTGCCGGTCTTAGCCAGACAGACAGGCAGAAAAGATTGTGGGATGTATTGCGCAAGAGCTTGGGTGCCAAAGCCGTTCAAGTATCCACAATCTTTACATACACTTCTGGTGAATATGAGACACTAAGTGCGGCTTGAACGGACCGGCAAGTATAACATGAAAAAGACCAGACGAGCGGCGAGGGAACTCGCCCTTAATATTTTATATCAGACAGGCTCCTGCGGCATGCCTTTTGAAGAGGCGATTGGCACAGCGATGGAGTTCGCCGACCTGAGCAGTCTCGGAACAAAGCATCCCGAGAAGGCAGAAGAGGTGCGAGCATATGCTGATTTGCTTGCCAGGGGTGTCAGGGAGCATCTATCTGAGCTTGATTCGCATATATCCAGGCTGGCGCAGGGCTGGCCGGTGGACCGCCAGCCTGCGGTAGACCGCAACATACTTAGAATAGCTATCTTTGAGATAGACCATGTTGACTCGGTCCCGCCGATTGTCGCGGTAGATGAGGCTGTTGAGATGGCAAAGAAGTTCTCCACGGCTGAGTCGGGCAAGTTCGTAAACGGTGTATTGGCGGCCTACCTGAGAGAGATGGAGTCCAAGGAGGAAGAGGTTGCAGGCGAAGATTCTTGACGGCAGCGCGACGGCAAAAGAGATTCGCGCGGAGCTTGCCGGGCGTGTAGAGAAGCTGAAGAGCGAGAAGGGTATTACTCCCAGGTTATCTGTGATTCTGGTAGGAACTGACCCGGCTTCCGTGACATATACCCGCATGAAGAAAAAGGCCTGCGAGGCCACGGGCATGATCTCCGACCTGATTGAACTGCCCGCAGACAGCACTCAGCAGCAGGTCAAAGACGTTATAGCCAGGCTCAATAATGACCCGACCGTTCATGGAATTATGGTGCAGCATCCGGTCCCGTCTCATCTGGATGAGCTGGATATTCTCGCGACTGTCTCGGTCGATAAGGACGTCGACGGCATCAGCGCTATGAGCCTGGGCAGGCTGGTTTTAGGCACAGCCGATTTTGTGTCCTGCACTCCGCTTGGAATTGTTACACTCCTTGAGCGATACGGTATTGAGATTAAGGGAAAGGAAGCTGTTGTAGTAGGGCGGAGTATCATCCTGGGCAAGCCGGTTGCGCTGGCTCTGCTCGAAAGGCACGCTACAGTCACTATATGCCACTCACGCACACAAAACCTTGCGGATGTAGTTGGCAGAGCTGATATTTTGGTAGCAGCGATAGGCAAGCCCGAGTTTATAAAGGGCAGTTGGATAAAAGAAGGCGCAGTCGTGGTCGATGCGGGTTATAATAAAGTCGAGGGCACTTCTCACGACGTTGGAGACGTAGAATTTGATGAAGCTGCAGGCAGGGCAAGTTATATCACGCCGGTTCCCGGTGGTGTCGGCCCGATGACTATCGCTATGCTGCTCTCTCAAACCGTTAAAGCTGCAGAGAAATTCTCAGGTTAGCGAATATGACAATAATGCTTCAAGATGCTGCAATAAAGAGGATTGTAGATAAGCTGGCGGCTGAATATGCTCCGCAGCGAATCATACTCTTCGGCTCATATGCGGAAGGTCACCCAGGTTCCGATAGCGATGTTGATTTACTCATCGTTAAAGACACACAGGAACGCTTTATAGATAGATGGACGACTGTTCGTCGGATACTGGCCGATCGAGAGCGAAAGCTTCCAATCGATACACTTGTAATGACTCCTGGCGAGGTTGCCGACAGACTTGCTGCGGGTGATCAGTTTGTAGCCAAAATCATCCGAGAGGGCAGAGTACTCTATGACGCCTAAAGAGTCTTCATATCCGAGTGACTGGCTGAATATCGCTCAGTCTGATTTGGATAGAGCAAAGCGAATGCTGGACGATGACGACCCTGATGCTGCAGGCTTCTTTGTGCAGCAGACCGTTGAGAAGCACCTCAAGGCGTATTTGTTATATCATGGTTGGCAACTCATGCGGATCCATGATCTGGAGGCGCTACTCAATGAAGCGCTTACCTACGATTCTTCTCTAGAAGACTTCAGGCATTTGTGCCAAAAGGCCAGCGGCTATTATTTTATAAATCGTTATCCAATGCCGATGTCGGTCGGCATTACAGTTGCTGAAGTAAGAGAGTCTTTAGACCAGGCAATCACAATGATTGATACGCTTAGGTCGGGCATGGGCTGCTGATAGAACAATGTTAAAGTGTGAAGACTGTAATTTAATCCTTGACGAGGGCGTTCACTTCTGTCCGAAGTGCGGAAAGGACCTGACTTCGGGCGTTGGCACGAGCCGGATATCCACGCTTGAAGTTGGCGCGCATTTGACCTCGGCGAACCTTCACCGCATACGAAAAGAATGGGATGAAGCCATTGCTGATGCTACCGAAGCTCTGCGCGTCGATCCGGGCAATTCGGACATAGCGTCGTTGTTGGGAGTGATATACCAGGAGCGTGGTATGCTTGATGACTCTGTTATATGGTTCCAGATGGCCCTTGAGATGAACCCCGACAGCACCTCTGATCGTGCCCGGCTTAAACAGGTGAAAGATCTGATAGCCCAAGGCGGCACGGCAGTCAAGTCAAAGGATCGCTTCAGAATATTTGAGAATCATACCCGCATCTGGGCTGTTTCTATGGCAGTGGTGTTTATTGTCGTGGTAGTATTTGCTCTCATCCTCACCGGCAAGCATAAAAACGAGGATTATTCATCGCAGTCAAGTCCAAGGCCGCAGTCTGAATCGTCCTCCGCGAATATTGACCAGGCAGCCCCGCCGATTCGAGCCCAGGCAGGCAATTCGGTGGATGAATCGACACAATCACAAAAAACCGATTCTCTCTCCGGCTCCGGTTCAAGCTCTACCAGGACTCCAGCCGAGGTCAAGATCAATCAGGACATATCCCAGGCCGGCGGTATCGGTTCAGCAAAAGTAGATGATGTCATAGCTGACCCGCGCCAGGCCGTTGTGATCGTAACATATTCTGTTCCTGCTTCTTCGGTAAACAAAGGCTCGATCCTGACCACATCGGCAGCAGTTGCAAAGGCTGCATTTGCCGCAAATACAGAGGTCAAGACAGTTACCGTGCGCTGTGTGGTAACGCCAAGTGGCGAATCATCTACACAGATCGCTTTCGTAGGCGACATAGTCCGAAAGACTGTGGAAGCGCTTGGCGCCAACCCGACCTCAAGCCAGATTGAAACATCCTTCACCAGTGCATGGTGGAACCCTCAAATCAAGTAACCGTTTCGCGTTTATTATCGCTCCTGCACAGGTATGATATCTTCGTTACCAGAGTCAAAGGAGGCGTCCATCATGCCTAAAGACCCAGTATGCGGACAGTATATATCGTCAGATACTCCATACAAGAGCGAGTATGAAGGAGAAATGTATTATTTTTGCAGCGCCGCCTGCGAGGAGGAGTTCGACTGCAACTCCGACGAGTATATTTTCATCGAAGAGCCTAGAGCCGAGCGTGCCGAAGCGGAGGATTGATTCAATCAAATGCGTGTTTGGCAAGCAAAGCGGGCGGGTATAAACGCCTTGCCTACGGGACGGTGCCGACCTGGCAAGATAGCCGTCCTCTATTGCCCCAAGCAGGTGGTATCCTGACCATGCCACCTGCTCATTTTATGTACGTCGGCAAAAATGACAGGCAGGCAAATCTTAACCGCGTGTTCTGTGTTAAGTTGTACCCATCTGAGCGACACATGTGCCTTTTTATAATATCAAGACTGAAAGCCGACTTCCTCTAAAGCTGGACTCAGGGCTAACGCACGAGTTACAAAAATGTGAACGCCTGATAGGTGACGATCTCCGAATCGTCACCTTAATGCCGAATTGGGGTCTCCGAACCCTGTAACCTTTGCTGGAATAGCCGGATTCGGATATCCGGCACTGGTTCTCGGGTAAGGATTCGGAGATCCTTACCCATCATACGAGTGATGTGTTTGAACATCGTTACAAAAAGTTCGTTCGTTCTCCCTGAAGCTGGACTGGCATCTATTATCCATTTTACAGACGATCCTGTATAATGTTTCGGGGTGCAACAGCTACCCTTGATCAACATGTTGGAAGTAAGCAATGCATTTGGATCTTTGGCAATGGTTCTTTGGAGTTAGCGCAGCGGTCATCGTAGGGGTGTCCAAGACTGGAGTGCCCGGTGTCGGGATACTGGTGGTCACTCTGCTTGCAATGGCTTTTGGCGGAAGGCAGTCTGTCGGCATTATGCTGCCAATGTTAATATTTGCAGATGTCTTTGCGGTCATATGGTATCACAGGCACACGCAGTGGGATAAACTGCTTAGGCTCTTTCCATGGGTGGTGGTCGGTATGGCAGTGGGCGCTGTTTCCATGTGGCTGGTCGGCAAGTCTCAGAGCACCAAAGATATCCTGGGCATTATAATCGGCGCTTTAATAATAGTAATGTTGGTGCTGCATCTCCTGCGTTCTCATATGAATGACCGCCTCACTCCGCATTCACGAGCCGGAGTTGCTTCCACTGGTGTGTTTGCTGGGTTTACAACGACTGTTTCCAATGCCGCCGGGCCTATTATGACTATATATTTGTCCGCACTGGGGATGTCCAAAAAAGAGTTCATGGGCACGTCGGCGTGGTATTTTTTTATTATCAATGTAAGCAAAGTCCCGATCTATATATTTCTTACAATGTTGAACCCGGCTAAACCGGTTATCTCAGCACACTCTCTTATCATAGACGCAGTGTTGTTGCCTGGTATTTTGGGCGGTGTTTTTCTCGGCAAGTGGATGCTGCCGCGTATTTCTCAGAGGGCGTTCAACGACACGGTGCTTTTTCTTGCAGCCATTGGGGCGATTAAGCTAATAATAAACTGATGCAATATCTATCTGAAAAATGTAATTTGACGCTGAGCGTTTAAGGGGTTATTATAGAGAGTCAGAGCCATCGGTAATAGAGTTTCACCGGCAAAAATTTCGCCGGACAATTTTAGAAGATGCAGCCGAAGCGCTATACAGAGTGTATAAAGCGCATATCGGTGTTGTTGATTTATGCCGGCCGTAATGGCTTGCCCCGCGCGGTTGTCTGCCGCTTGGGATGACTAGTAAAAGCGGGTATGCTTTTGCAGCTCGCGAGAGGAGTGTTGAGCAATGTCTGATGAGAATGTGGAGCGGGAGCAAACGTCCGTCCATACGCACGAGATGTCTGAGACCCCTTTCGGTTCCGGCGCTAATGAGCCGGGTCAGGTTGATGAGAGTCTGAAGCCTGCGGAGGAGTCGGTAACGACTGAGGCCGAGGAACCGATGACCATGGAGGCGGCGATGGCCCAGATGGGTGGAGCCGGAGTCGATTATTCAGGGACGTTCAGGTCACTGTCTCCGGGTGATGTCGTCGAGGGTGTAGTTGTACACATCGACCGAGAAGGCGTGCTTGTGGATGTAGGAACGAAGTCGGAAGGCGTAATTAAGCCCAACGAGCTTACGCGCGATCCCAGCCTTGAGCCGGAAGAGGTCGTCTCCATTGGCGAGAAGATAAAGGTCTATGTTGTCGAGTCTGAAAGTCATGAAGGCGGACCTGTTCTTTCCAAGAAGAGAGCTGACTTCGAAAACGCATGGGACCGGGTTGACAAGGCATTTGCCGACAAGGAAGTCATCAAGGCGATGGTTACCGACCGTGTCAAGGGCGGGCTGGTTGTCGATCTCGGGATCAGGGGTTTCGTCCCCGCATCACATGTCCAGAGCGGCAAGCTCAAGAACCTGGATAAGTTTGTCGGTCAGAGCATGCCGTTTAAGATAATCGAAGTCGATCGAGAGCGCAGGAAAGTCGTCCTCTCCAACAGGCTTGCGGTTGAAGAAGAGCGCGAAGAGCTCAAGAAAGAGACTGTTGCGACACTTGCGGTTGGTCAGATCCGAGAAGGCGTCGTTCGCAGGCTTACCGATTACGGCGCATTTATCGACCTGGGTGGCGTTGACGGCCTGTTGCACATTTCCGAGATGTCCTGGACCAGGATCAATCATCCGTCCGAGGTCGTAAAGGTCGGCCAGAAAATTCAGGTCATGGTTCTCAAGCTCAACCTGGAGCAGGGCAGGGTTTCCCTTGGTCTCAGGCAGATACTGCCCGATCCGTGGGAAGATATCAAACGGCTCTATAAAGTGGGTGATGTCTTTACCGGCGCAATCTCCAGGCTCGTTCCGTTCGGCGCTTTCGTTCAGGTCGAGGGCGGCATTGAGGGCATCATACCCAACTCCGAGCTTGCTTTGAAGCGTGTCAATAATCCTGAAGAGGTAGTCAGCGTCGGTCAGGAGGTAGAGGTCAAGGTCATTGACCTTCGCCCCGACGAGCGGCGGTTGACTCTGTCCATGAGGCAGTTGATGACTCAGAAGGAGAAAGAGCGTGAAGAGACCGAGTTTCGCAGCTACGCTCAAGCCAAGCCCGAGACCAAGACCACAATAGGTGACCTGATCGGCGAGCAGCTTGGTGAACTTGATTTCGGCGAAAAGAAGGAGAAACCCGCGAAGAAATCAAGAACCAAAGCCAAGAAGGAAGAGATCACCGAAGCTGAAGCTCTGGCTCAGGCTCAGGAAGAGCTGGAGATGGAAGAGAGTATCAAGGCCGAGATGGAGCCGGTTACTGAGGCGCCTGAAGCCGCCGCTGAGGCCGAAACTCCGTCCGAGACCGCCGAGGTTGCCGAAACGCCCGTCCAAGAGCCTGTGGCGCTCGCAGCCGAAGAAGAGTCTAAAGAATCTGAAGCATAGGAAATGTTCTCGGCTGAACAATTGATTTCTATGCCGAGCAGAAATCGGTTCATATGGCCCGGCGCGGCTTGCGCTGGGCCATTACTTTGTGTTTAATGATGAGTATGGCTTACGTAATAGGCATAACTGGTGGAATTGGCACAGGCAAGAGCACGGTGCTCGGTATGCTGGCTGAATTGGGTGCCCGCGTTCTAAGCGCCGACGACGTTGCCAGGCAAGTTTTGGATGTAGGCGAGCCTGCATATCTTGAGGTCCGCAAGCGCTTTGGAGAGGGTGTGATGCTTCCCGATGGCCGCATCAACAGGCCGGCTCTCGCGCAATTGATTTTCGCCGACTCCAAAGCCAGAGCGGATCTTGATGCAATAACCCATCCACGTATCATCGATAAAATCGGCCTTGCGATAAAGACATTTAGAGACAATCCTGCCGATGACAAGGTGTTGGCGGTAGAGATTCCACTTTTGATGGAATGCCATATGGAGTCGATGGTGGATGAAGTAATCCTGGTTGCTGCGGAACAAGAGACGCAGGTAAGTCGTCTGACAAGCAGAAGTGGTATCTCTCGCGATGATGCCCTTCGCAGGATCGGTTCACAAATGCCGATGGAGTTCAAAGTTCGCCGTGCCGACCGCGTGATATGGAACGACTCGGATTTGGGGTCTTTGCGGGCATCGGTAGAAGGTGTTTGGCGTGAAATCCTCTTGCTCTTACATGAGTAGTTGTGCTATAGTTGTTGACGGATGAGTATCAAGTCGGGCGGTTTTACGCGGATAACTTACTGTCACGTTTGCGTGAGGTTATGGGTATTGTGGAGATAAGATATGGCAGACGCCAAGCGGCCGGCTGCCGGGTTTCCGCGTTGCTCGTTCGAGTGCAAGTCCCCTTGCCGCACCTCGATGGCGCCCAGGTTTGTTTTCCCGAAAAGACATGCTTTGGCCATGTGGTTTGTCGGCGATTATATCTTGTTGGAATTGGATTTTAGGGAGGTTATCTACCGTTGAGGCAGCTAATGCAATGCAGGGTTTTCAAGGACGTGTGCTATGCCGTGATAATAGCGCTCATAGCAACAATAGCGCCCCTGCCGCTATCAAAGCGGGCAGAGGCTCAGCTTATGCCCCAATATTCGGTTGCTGTTGTTGAGTTTGTCAACGAGTCCGGTGTTCAGGGTGATCTGCTTGCCAGACTCGCGACTGATGCGGTCGTGGTCGAGATGAGCAAGACTACTCGCTTCGATGTCGGCAGCAACAGTCGTACGACTATCAAGGCAGCGATGGAGGCGCTTGATCTACATTCTCCGCTTGATAAGGTCGGCCTGGTGAGGCTGGGCGAGTCTTTGAGCGCTGATGCTATGCTTGAGGGTTCCATCACCTCTGTTCAATTGGCAGGTTCAGGCGTTACAAGACGAGCATCTGTGACGCTTATTCTACGAATGTACGACCAGGCTTCCGGTGAGATCGTAAATGGTGCCGTGCAGACAGGTCAATCGAGTGCACGGGTAGGCTACACTCCCGATGATGATGCTCTCATAGTCGAAGCGATCAATAATGCCGCATTTCTTGGCGTTAAAACGATGGTGGACTATGTCATTCCCGAGGCCACAGTTCAAAACAGCTTGGGTGCCAGCCAGGTTATGCTTAATAAAGGCGCTCGTGACGGCATAAAGCCGGGCATGCAGATGATAGTCCTGCGAGACAGGGAAATTATTGGCTACCTTTCCGTTCAATCAGTCACTCCGGTGGACAGTATAGCAAAGATCACAAAATCCATGCGTGGAATCCAGGCTCAGGATAAAGCAAAGGCGATTTTTGATATGCCTGCTGTGGGAGGGGCCGCAAGGACCCAGTCTTTACCTTCAGGGGCGCCCACGCAGAGCAGGACTAAGGGCAGCGCTATCAGCAAGATAGGCAAGTTCCTTCTGGGTGCGGCTCTTGTTTTTGGAGTTGTCTCGCTCTTCAAGGGCGGGCGTGGTGCAGAGGATGCGCCCAGCATCAGTGTTTCCGATCCGACCGTAATTACCTGGGACGCAAGCAAATACGGTCATGGCACAAATGTGCTGGAATATGAGGTTATAAGAGACAGTTTCACCGATTCTACAGCGCCGGTGAAGGTCATACGTGATTCTGGGGCGATTGATATGGGCTATACCAGTATAGCTGGTCTTTACGGCAGCGGTAGTGATCTCACGGTCAACTACTACTCGCTTGATATCAATCCGTCACAGAAATACACCTCACAAACTACGAAGGTACCGATTGAGCCTTATGGCACCACTCATGACTATCAGGTTCGAGTGCTGTATAAAACGACAAAAACTACATCTAGTGATTCGTCATCTAGTGATACGACTGACACGACCGACACGACCGAAACAACGTATCATCTCACGGGTGTGAGCAATACTGTAAAAGCTACCGTGATCGATCCGGTGCACAACAGCGACGTTGTTTCTCCGGCGTATTCGACCAGCGATGCGCCGCCCGAGCTTCAGATCAGCGACCTTCAGGACGGCACTGTGAATCTGGAGTGGAACCGCAAGGACGGTGCTGATACCTATTATGTATTGGTCGCGCCGGTAGTAGCCGGGACAGGTCCGACTTGGACATCGAGTTTAATTACCGAGACCGGTCCGACTGTTACCCTTACTGATGCTCAGCGGACCGGTTTGGCCAGTACGCTTGAAGACTATCCCGGCGTCATTATGGGTTGGACTGTGTATTGCAGACATGAAGAGGACACGGGCGACGGGTGGTATAAAGGCGAGCAAAACAGGTTCGAGATCAGCTCGATACCGCCTGTAGAGCCGAGTTCGGATTAACAACCTGTAATTTTGGGCGGCGATTTGTGTATCGCCGCCCCTGTATAGATCGTTGGAGGAGGATTGGAGAATGAGACCGCTTGCATGTCGGTTGAATAGAAAGTTGTTGCTTGGCTTGGTGCTGACATCACTGGTCAGCCTGTTTTTTACCATCGTTGCGGCAGCGGATGCGAGAAATCTGAACTATGTACCCAATGAGTACATCATCCACGTGCAATCAGGAACCAGTCCCTCAGCAGTCGAGAGCCTCGTGAACAGTATGGGAGCTTCGGTCGTAAACAAGCTTCCATTGTCCGATATGTATCACATAAAGATGGGGCATTCTTCCAGGGTGTCGATATTCGGTAGCCCATCATTAAGCTCTCATTCGTCGTCATTAAGCTCCAGAATAGCTTCCAAGTGGGCAATCGACCATATTCAGCCCAACTATATCTACACGCTTTGCGATGTCCCAAATGACACGGGCTATGTGAACCAATGGGGCATGAAAATGATCAACATGCCTGATGCCTGGGATATCGAAAAAGGCAGCGACGAATATAAAGTCGGAGTAATAGATACAGGCGTTGCTGATCATCCGGATCTGGACGGAAGAGTATTGCCCGGCTATGACTTTGTGGATAATGACACCGATTGCAGCAATGATCTGGTAGGCCACGGCACGTTTGTTTCGGGTATTATAGCGGCACAAGGTGATAATGAAGTAGGTGTCACCGGGGTATGCTGGGAAAACGTGAAAATCCTGCCTATTCGGGCATTTAGCGGAATATACTCGGATGCTGATACCCTTCTTAAAGCAGAGCAATATGCTTTGGACCAGGGTGTAGACGTGTTGAACATGAGTTATGGCGGCTATGGAGATGACTCCGCTACCGATGCAATGATGGCAAAGCTCTACGCTGCCGGTGTTATCCTTGTAGCAGCCGCCGGAAACGATGATACAAGTGTTCCGTGTTATCCGGCCGCATGCAATGGAGTGATCTCTGTCTCTGCATTAGGTCCTGATGAGAGTCTGGCTTCCTATTCCAACTACGGTTCGTCAATCGACATTGCCGCGCCGGGCGGGGATATGAGCGTGGAGAATGATCCTGACGGAATCTACAGCACATCCGTTACAACAGATGATAGCACTGGCGCGTATGTCTACTCTTATGCATATGAACAAGGCACCTCGTTCGCGTGCCCTCATGTAGCGGGCGCGGCGGCGCTTTTACTAAGCTACGATATTCCTGCAGGCGAAGTTACAGGCAGACTGCTGGAGTCTGCCCGTGCTCCAAAGACCGGCACGCTGGACCCTTACAAGTATGGCGCAGGCGTGCTGGACGTGGCTGCGGCTCTGACCAATGCCGGCATAAAAATTCTTCAGCCCAGTGCGGGCGGAACGGTTTCCTGCAGGCCAACAATCAAGATATCTCTCAATAATATTGATTCGGCATCCGTCAAGGTCTATATGGACTATCCTGATGCTGACGGTAATGGCGTGCCTGATAATCTGGATGACATGTCATATGTTATTATAAACAGTTCAAATATCAGCAGCTATCTCGTTTCGGATATAATAACTTGGCCGCTCGACTCATCGGATTGTTCCCTCAGTGCGGGCGAACACTCAATCTACGTTAAGGGTGCAGCATCTGCCGGCGCGAAAGAATACACCGACTGGGCGGTCTTTACGGTTACTGCCAAGACTTTTTCGCCCGGCCTCTACTTGATATCACTTCCTTACGACATTGCCGGTTTTGATACCGGGACCTTGAAGATGAAAGCGCTGCCGGAGAATCTATTTCTCAATGCCGATGGAGAATCATCCGACTTTTCTGATACAAGCACCTCAAGAGTCCGTCTTGCTCGTTGGGCTCCAAAGACTACTTCTGCGTCCGGAGCAGGATACTTAAACTATCCGGATGACCTGCTTGCGTGGCAGAACCCACTCGACTCGAACTCAAGTTACAGTTGGTATACGGGCGGCAGTTACAATCAAAACTCCGGAAAATATGCATTTCCTGCAGGTTCCGGCTTCTGGCTATTGGTTCCGAGCTCTGAGGAAGTGGTGCTGAACAGCACGTACAATACGACCAAAACGAGTGATGCATATGAAGTCAGTCTTTATAAAGGTTGGAATATGTTCGGCAATCCATATGACAAGCAGATCACATGGACCAATGCCTTGTTTACTTATAAAGGCACAACAAAATCATTATCTGATGCCCAGGCTGCCGGATGGATAAGTACGAGTGTGTATTACTATACTCAAACTCCGGTCCGTGGCTATCACAGGTTGTCAAACCGCGATCTGCTGGAGGCGTATACAGGATACTGGCTCTACGCCAGAGTTGGCGGAGTGACTTCAGGCGATTCTCTCAAGATGACAATTTTGCCGTAGATTCGCAATGTGACAGACTGTTGCTGAGGACGTTAGGAGATATTGTAAGATGAATAATACCAGAACAATGATTTCTGTAATCTTGTTTGTGCTGATGGTTTTTATGGGATTGTGGTCCTTTGCTTGGGCAGATAACACAGATAATACAATTGTCGAGATAAAGTTCTCGGATGATTACTGGGTTATGCCGCTTTCAAATGACTATATCGAAGCTTACCTGGGTATTGACGGCACGGTTACACTGGTCGAGGCAGACGGAGATTCAACCACATATGATGTAGCAGGCCGGTATTCGGTAATGTCCGCTAAGGGCGATCCTGAGACTACTGCCGACGACAACGTGCAGATGACTCCTTGGGCGCCTTACACGTTTGGTCCTTTGGGCAACTGGAAGGTCAAGGTTGGTGACAATGAGCCTGTCATGATCGGTGCGGGATCGGACGGCAGCGGCGCCTGGTCAACGACGCCTACAAAGTATGATGCGCCGATTGTCGGCACCACACTCGGACCCGGCGGTCCATATCTCGAGGGAGAGTGGACGACAGCAGGTAAGACGCCTGTAGCGCTCAAAATCAATATAAGTCTTGTGCGCGACCAGGTGCGTTATGCGTTGACTGTTACCAACAAGGCTACTACTACACAGTCCATAGGCTTGGGGATGTTTAGTATTCCTGTAGTCAACACAGGCTCTTCTCACGGATATCCGTTTATTTCAGGCATAGGAATGACGCGTGCCAACGGTGTGTCCGATTCGTTTCCAGGAACCCTCTTTTCAGGGACAAAGGTGCCCGATAAGGTTGAAGTTTACGAAAGTGTGGACGATCCTGCGAGAGTGAACAGATATACTCTTGGTGAGCAGGATTGCACTATCCCCGACTATTTTGCTTGGGGCGAATGGGAGCCCGGTGGACTTATAATGACAAGCACCTGGCTGCCGGATGATTATATACCGGATCCTCTGGAAGCGGTGGATGCTCCTTGCTGCCTGATGGAATGGAAGCAAAAGGCTCTCGCTGCGGGGGCCTCACGGACATATGTTACCTATTATGGTATTGGTGCCGCATCTGAAAAATGGACAAGTAAATCTGGGACTAAAGTTGTTCGAGACAGTGTGACCGCGGCTGTTCAAGCACCGAAGTCCCTCAAATTCAACAGTACCAATCCCGACACAAACCTTGTCGATATTACTCCGGACCCGTTCACGATCAGCGCGTATGTTTATAACACTACTATGGACTCCGGTCCGTATAATTTGAAAGAGGTCTCTGCGTATTTATATCTGCCAAAGGGCCTCGCGCTCACTTCAGATTCAACCGCGAAGCAGGAAATTGGAGACGTGCCGACAAATTCGGAGTCAAGCCCGGTGACTTGGAAAGTCAAGCCGACCGGCGAAAGCTGCGGTGAACTTGAGTATTACGTTATTTTTAGTGATAAGAACGGCTGGAGTCAGACAGTCACTCATACGATTATGGTTCCTGCTGCAAAGAGGACTGTGCTCCGCTATGGATATCAGATGGTCAGTGTTCCGTTTGAGTTTAATTATCCAACATTCGAGCATGCCTTCGCGATGACGTCTGGATACAAGGCTGTAAGTTATGATATCGATGCGAAGGAGTATGTAACCCTGTCTCGACTGGAGCCCGGCAAGGCATTCTGGGTGAATGTCTACAGCTTGGGTAAAGGTGGTCGGAAGACATACACGCTTGCCGATGACGCAGCCATTGTTGGTGAATATTACGGCAAGCAGTACAAAGAGCAGGACATAGAGCTTGCGTCGGGCTGGAACATGGTCGGCAATCCATTCGTCTATCCAGTGTATATCGGGCAGTTAATGGTATACAACAAGACGACAAATACGACCTATTCGTTTGAGAACGCAGCTAAAAAGGGATGGATCAGCAAAACCATATATGGATGGAATCCCGACACATCCTCCTATGAGACACTAAGCGCCAATGATGAAATGCTGGTGCCTTGGAAGGGGTATTGGGTCCGTGCGAAGACTCCGGTCACGCTGGTCTTTAGACCGGCTGTATTTCCTGATTCGGGTGTTACGTCATTGAATGGCGGATACTAAGCAATTTACGCATAGTAAATTGCACGATTGCTTGTGGTCTTAGCGGTGTGAAAATTATAGCTTTATGCAAGCGACTTACCGTGAATTACTTAGTAATGCTTGATACCATCAGCCGACGCTGATATTGATGAAATGATGGATGGAGTTTGGAAGGAAAACCGCAGATGAGTAATATTTGGAAACGTGCTTTCGCACTAATGATAATAATAGCCGCATTTGGGTTGTTGGCGCTTTCAAATGTCGGCGCGCAGTCCCTTTCGCTGAAGGTGACCCCGGTGCATGCCACGTCCAATTCTGTATATACGTTTATAGCCACGTGGAAAGATCCTGGTGGCACTTATCCTAACGCGGTAAAATATCAGAAAGCGGATATACCCGGTCTTGTTGTGTTGACCGGCATCGGATATGCGAATTCGCTTCTCGGCGGCATTCCAATGTATTACTATGACCATGCTCCAGCCGACGGCACGGGCGCGCGTTATGTGGTCACCGTGAGTTCCGGATTGAACATGTCGAGTCCCTACCAGAATCCGGATATCTGTTTAACGAGTCCTGATGTAACCAAACCATCTTCCTGGTATCCCACTTATTCTGATCATAACAATCTGCTTTGGGATGCTTATTATCGGCCTGTTTACAATGAAAATTCTCAATATCTATATAGTAGTCTCGCTCCAATGTGGGAGGCTCCCACACTGATTTCCTGGGGTAATGGTCCCGCACGTACCTGGAAAGTAACAGCGTTTATGTGGTATTGCGACAAAGATGGGAACTGGAAAGATACACGTACAGAGGATTCTGTGGATGTCACCATCAGCGACAGCCGACCGAATTACCAATACAACTCTGCCGGACAACTAGTTCCCGAGATGATCGACTACTCGGGATGCCAGGGAGACCGTGATTTTTTGAGCGCGGGTGGCGCTGATGATCCTGATCCGCTTACTGTCGAGCCGAGCAATGACGGCAGTGGAGTTACCGGCGATGATGGTTCCGCAAGCCATGACTATGTCTTTCGGGTCAAATACCGCAATAGAGACGGCCTGCCGCCTATGCCGTGGTGGCACAGCAACAATTATTCACCTGACAATTATATGGAAGTCGCCGATTACGGAGTCGCGCTCTATCTCGATGTCTTTGGGATAGGCGACTACCGCCTCATACCGATGATGCCGGAGACTGGCATAGAGCATAACGCAGCCTGGACCGCGCAGAGTTATAGCGACGGCGTTGTATTTATGGCTCGTTTGCAGCCCAATGACGGTATGGCGGAGCCGTTTTTATATGAATATAACTATAAATATTTCCCTGCCTATACCTGCTGGGCATACAATGCGCTGCCTGTAGGCACTTTTAACTATTTCTTTGCGTGCAGTGACGACTGGCTTAGGTATACTTGGAATGAGCCTGATTTGGATACGCTGAATCACACCCCCGATGTGCCTAACTTTGTACTGGAAATGCAGCCGGACCCTGCGGAGTGGGGTGTAACACCTAATCCGGGTTATATATGGAACATACCGATCGGCTATACGGATTATAGACATACGACACAACTCAACACTGTCTGCAGCGCAATAGACTGGGCTAAAGTCCCATCCGATGCGACCGATTCTCTCTGGGGCTATATTCCCTGGGGGCGCAATGATCATGGGTTGACATATTCCTGTCCTCCAGATTTTACCTCTATTCCGGGTCATGCAAACAACAATGCCTTGGATCCTATGAATGCGCGTGCTGTAACGGGCAATTCGGACATAAGCCGCCCTGCGCATCGCAGTTACAGCACGGACAACAGGTATGCGTTCGACTCGACGATTTTTGTTGATCGCCCTGTATTTGTCCCCGGCAAATTCGGCTCAACTTATGAGTATCCTTCTACTCAGCATCCGGTTGTCGGAGGAGCGCTGACTGTCCCGCTCTGGGATGACGATATTGTCGGCTACAGTGATTTAACAAAATACGGCGGCGGGCGCTACTACGGCACCCTGCTTATGGACGGTTCATTTAAGCGCGCAATGAACCCACTTATGCCTGGAACATATAAGGACACATCATATAGTAGAGATATCACTGCGCGCCGTGCGGAGACAGCCGGCGCGACTACCAGTTCCCAATGCACTTTTCGTATCATGTATAAGTCGAAAGACGGCAAGGGGCCGATGTATGTGCGAGTTTTGATCGGCAATACAAGCAGCCGCGGCTCTCTTTCGACTGATGCTTATCTCCTTGGAAGCAGCAGTTATCCGATGAGTATTACGATGGAGAAAGAAGACCCGTCGGATTTCGACTATACCGATGGTGTATGGTATATAGCGACAAAGAACTTTACCACACCCGGCCCTTATCACTATCTCTTTGAAGCAAGTGATGGAAGTCAAAAAATTGTTTGGCCTCGGCGCCCTGATCATTATGATTATCTTGGTAGGACATGGGATGACTGGTGGGTACCAACCGCAAACAAATCGGATGATTACTTTATCGATGATCCCAATAATGCGGGTCAGAAAATCTTAAATCCGGACTACGACAACAATGACTTTGTGCCGGGTCCATATGTGAATAATGCTCCTGTGTTGACTGTAGGCAGCGATTCTGTTTCACCGACAAGCGGCAAGCGGGGTCAGATGTTCAAGTTCCGGGTCAAATATTCGGACCCTGACGGGCAGAGGCCATATGCAGCCAGACTGATTATTCAAACTGACTCCAAGGGCACACAAAGAGTATGTAATATGCTGCCCGAGGTAGTCTTTAGTTCGTCTGCGGACAACTCTGCAAAATACAAAGAGGGCGTTTACTACTATTATAATATGTCCAGCTCCGAACTTGAGAAGGGTACACGCAGCTATAAGTTCCAGTTTGTAGACGACTGGGGCCGCCAGGTTGGAACTGATGACACCTTGGAAGGTCAAACGGTCACGACGAGTTGGATGTCCAACCTCACGGTAACGGATAATAACGCTCCGACTCTATATAGCGGCAGTGTCGAATCTGCAGATGGAACAAGCAACGGAGCGACAAAGTGGACATTCAGCGCGACCTATGCCGACTTGGACAACGACCCGCCAGCCGTTAAAAAGGTCTTTATTGGTCTGCTTCAACCTGATGGAAAAACAGTCCTTTGGGATGAAGGCCACGACATGCTTCAAAGTGATACCGGCGATACAACCTATAATGATGGAGTGCTGTTCTATTATCAGACCAGGCTCAATGGTATCCAAAATGAGTATGACCAGGAAAAGCAGTACTACTATGCATTCCTTTTCCAGGACGGTTATGAATGGGCTACATACAGGTCTTCTTCTAATGCCGCGCTCCGGTCCAATGCCGCAAGCTGCATTGAAGGAGAAAAGCTGACACCTAAGGGTAGTCTGCGCTATGCGTTCGAGCCTGTGATCGCGCAAAAAGGGACTGCTGATTCTGTGTATCCTTTAGCTCGAGTCAGACCCAGTGATCCCGATAATATACTCGATTTGCAGGGCGTATACCTCACAGAGGATCTTACCGGCCAAAACTATTATGAACCGAGCCAGGCGGGTCCGGTTTATAAAACCGGTGATGACACGGTTATTCTGACAAGGAACTTCACGGAAAAGCCGACATCAGTATGGTTGAAATATGTGCCTGAGGCTCCTGTAGTCGGTCCTCTGCTGCAGGGTACATCCAGCTCGGCAACACTTATTTCAGATGCTCAGGTATATGATAATGACAGCCTTAAGCTTGTTGATGAAATGAAGAACGGTTGGCAAAGAAAGGCTGACGGAGATGAACGCTACTCCATTATGATGGGAACCGCCGTCAACTCCGATGGAAAGGCGTCGACTATACACGTGAAGCCTGAAGATCCTTCAGTTATTGCCAGTGTCGAGGGTGTATATACTACACTGAAAGACGTCAACGATCCAAGCGCTTCATATTATGATCCGACAGCGTCTATACCTGTTCCGAACAGTGTTGATAAAGCTATGGTGGGAACAATAGACCCATCGGAGGTATACGATCAGGTTGCCAGGACCGGCATTACGGTAATACCGGACTCTCCCAGATTGATAAAGAGCGTTACTGCTGTCTATGGAACTGACAGTCTCGGCAACATGTATCTGATTGCCAATTCCGGTCTCACACTTGAAAAGAACGGCAAGATCAAACTTCCCGAGAGCATGCCGCAGCCTCTTGGGTCCAAAGTATATATTTACTACACCCGTACACTGTTCAATACAGGCGACTCACTAATATGGCTTACCGATACCCTTCCGACTGCCGGGCAGACGGTGTTCATAAAGTATTCCGACACTCGGTTTACGCATACAACCAAAGGGGCAGCTCAAAAGAGAGAGTTGATTGTTGACAATCCGGGTGAAATAAATGACGTGTACAACTGGACCCAGGGCACGACGCATTTCTCACCCGATGGATGGCAAGAGCAGGATGCAGGCGGTAATAAGGTCCATATCAAAGGAAATGACGGCATTGATAATGACGGTGATCCGACTGCGGGAGTATTAGGTGTTTGGACTTACGCCGCCGACAGCAGCAGCTATTTTGAGCCGTTCAGATCGACAAGCGTTAACAACCCGTCGCACCTGGAGCTTACATATTTTGCACCTTCCGGCACCAATGCGATGTGGGCGCGTTATTACCAGTTAGGCGATTATCAGATAGACCGCTGGAATCGGATCATAGAGTTCCTTCCGGGCAGTGAGCCTGCGGGCACGGTAAGCGCTACCTATCTTTTCGGCACAAAGATGCCGGATACGGTGAAGGAAAATACCCGTCCGACACTTGATGATGGGAGTGTCTCACCGATTTCATCCGAGTCGGCAACCCAGCAATTCGTGTATAAGGTTACATATAAGGATACCGATGGAGCGCATGGCCAGGCTCCTTCTTATGTGCGCGTGTATATAGATAACGCAGCACATGAGATGTCATATGAAGGCACGGGCACTCCGCCTTATAGAGATGGTGCGGTCTATACATATACTGCTACTGCAAGTGATCTTGGACCGAAGGGCCATAAGTATCGGTTCGAAGCGTGTGATGGGTCCGATGTTGCAATATATGACTATTATACCGAAAACGGTCTTGGTAATAGACCTACCGATCCTAGTGTTCCGTCGTATATTAATCTCGATGGGCCGTATATCAACACCATGCCCACACTTTCGGACGGCAGCGCCACCCCGGGCAAGGACACAACGATTTCGACGAACACAACAGTGACATTTGCTGTTAAATATCAGGATGCCGATAATGATGTGCCGTATTTCTTCGATTCGACTACAGACGTCAACGGCAGCGGCGCCTATATCGGCCAGGACGTATCAGGTTCTCCGCGGTTGTGGGTGGATGGTGACGGCAAAGATACTTTAGTGCTGGGTAAGGTTTCAGACCTGGCAGCGGACTCATTGGATTCCAATAAGATGCGCACAATAGTGGCCACTAACATAGACGGTACTCCCGTCAGTTGGAAGGACAATGTGTTCGCAGGTAAACTTATGCAGATCACCAGCGACACATTGAAATACAGAGTATATCTGATTTCAGGCAATACGGCCAATACGCTCACTGTTGCAACCGACAATCTCGGCGACAGGGACAAGGGCGGCGATGGTCTTCAGAAGGATTCAACATTTACGATAAACGGCCTGCTGATGATAAGACAGGACACTAATGCATATTCGTCCGGCACTCTTTATCAGCTAACGGTACCAAAGCTGGGTATCGGGGGTCATGCCTATCGGTTTACGGCGCGCAGCAGGGTCGATAAGCCGCAGTGGCTGATAGATGAAGAAACGGCTGCCGGCAAGGCCTGGGTGCCTTATTCAGCCAAGGCGCAGTTCCCAACTGATGGGACACCCGCAACAGGTCCTACAGTGACCAGTGCGGCGCCAACCGGCAATGTTGCTCCCGAGCTTACCAGTGCGGAACTCTTATACGGTGTGAATATCAAGGCCGCAACAGTCGAGTCTTCAAGCAAAATCAAGCTTGACTATTCGTCGATGGGCAATTGGTCATTGCAGGAAGTGCAGAACAACCAGAAAGTGCTGGGTGTCTACTGGAATGCAAATCCAACTGACTCGGATACGAACTACTATGACACTACTCAGACGTTCAACCCGACATCGAGTAATGAAATAGCTCTCTCGCCTGCATTGGGCAGCGTGCCTTCCGAATTGGTTCAATTGGGAACCGTAGGTTCATCGCTGACGGTTGTCACACCCGACTCAATAAGCTCGATTGACAACATTGCAGGCGTCTACGATAATGCCGACTTGACCGGCACAAACTACTTCACTGGTGTTCCTGTGGATGGTGCGACTACCTTGACACTTGATAAGGCGCTTCCGATTGGAACCAGGTCGGTGTATATCGAGTACACTCCAAAGGCAGGTGTACAGCCGCCTGTGTATATAACGTATTATAAGAGTTATGATAGTACATCTGCGTTTCTTCCTGGAGACAACCTGACATTCATGGTCAAATATTCCGATGCGGATAACGATCCGCCGACTTACCATGACGGTGTCACCGGGTATATTCAGCTTGTGTTTAACGACGATGCAAGCGGCTTGGCAATGGAGCCTGTGACGGTTCCAACGAGCTATAAAACTCCGGTGCAGTTCAAGGTCACGACGGACGATTTGCCGGAAGGCAGCACGAAATATCATTTCATTGCCTCTGATGGTTACGATCCGGACCACAAGGTAAGATATCCGGCAAACTCGTCGGATGACAAATCTATTACAGTGAACTGCAAACCGGTACTTTCGGGTGCATTGATAGATCCGACTTCCGGGCAGCAGGCGACGACATTCAAGTTCAATGTGACATACAAGGATCTTGACGGCTCCGGTGCGGGTGCGCTTACTCCGAGAGTAAGTGTCAAGCTGACAAATGTATCAACGGCTGCGACATATACTATTTCACTGTCTCCAAAAGAGACCAGTCCGGTTTATGCAAATGGAGCTGTGTTCACCGGCTCCACGGCCAGTCTTCCTGTTGGAACATATCTTTCTCCCGGAACATATAATGTGACGTTTGAAGCGAACGATGGATATCAGTATGCCGATCCGGTTACTTACAATGGAGGTTTAGTTGTACGTGATTACAACAATGCGCCTTCAATTGTCAGCTTTTCCGTGAGCCCGACTGCGGGCAAGACAAGCCAGACATTCGTCTATAAAGCGAATTATCGCGACGCCGACAATGACCCTCCGGTATTTGGCTCCGGCACATCGAAGTCCGAAGGCCTTACACTTGTTGTTGACAAAGGTCTAACTACTTCACAGACATTTGCAATGGCCCGGACACCTTCAACAACTACGACAGCGCCTGATTATACTGCCACCGGCGGAGTTGAGTATCAGGCATCGGTTGTCGGAACGAAGTTGGGGATCGGCAGTCATACATATACGGTGCAGGCATCCGACGGCACAGACAGTGCTTCCACGCCGGCATCGAAGGTTGGACCGGTGCTTCTGGTTCCGTCTTTTGAGAACCTAAGATTTGTCAATGCTTCTGCGGCTGATCCCGATGCTGCCGGCGGGATAACAAGCGCGGCTGTCGGACAAAATGTGTTGATTGTGGGGCATATGCTGTTCCCGATTAATACTCTGACCGGCAAGCCTGACACAATCAATAATGTAACGATTCAAGTTACAAAGCCTACTGGTGCAGCGGTCTCTCTAGTCGGAAGCGTCACGATTACCGACAAAGATTCCACCTATTGGATTGGTGAACTAAGTGTTCCCACTTATCCCAGTGGTATTGATTCATCGTTGGTGACAGGTGAGAATCTTACTCTCAGCGCCAGCGGGGTATGGAATTTGAACGCCTCCTGGGACGGCGGGTCGAGCTGGAATAAGGTTGAAACGGATGACGTCATCGATGGAGTGAACGATTATTTCAGCGTCAGTGTTGGTGGACCGATGAGGACCATCGCCATAAAGGATCCGTCAAACCCTGACGATTCCGCAGCCGACACTCCTGTGGTGGATATGATAACTCCGCCTATGATCATCGGCAGCAGCGATCCCGGCAAGATATTTGGTTATGACAACGCATCACTGATGCAGCTTGTTAGATGGTATCCGGCATTGGGGTCATATTATCGGTTTGGCGGTTCGACAACGTTCCCTGGCCTTGCGCCGGGTGAAGCCATATGGATCAAGCCTAAGTCAAGTTATGCTAAGGAGTCCATCAGCAGTCAGGACGCGGAAAGCGGTTTACTGATGGCCGACAATAGCGATGGCTTGGATTTCAGCAGGAAATACCGGTTGATCAAGGTTTTTGCCCAGGCTTATAATACTCAGGTCAACTCAACAACTGGTGAGACTGAGCTGGTTCCGTGCAATATTTCATTGAAGGCTGGATGGAACCAATTCGGCAATATCTTCTTCAATTGGAAGAAAGACTCATCCGGCAATGACATAACGCCGAAAGTGGACGTTGGAATTCCCTTCAGCGAGCTCCATGTCAAGTATCTTAATGCTGAGAAGACTCTTGATCAAGCAGCCGCTGCAGGTTGGATCAGAAATTACGCCTGGCGTTGGGATCCATCTGCATACGATTATGTCTTGGTCCAAGCCGGCACAAGCGGCGCTGAGCATGTGCTCAAAGCCTGGTATGGTTACTGGATAAAGGCTTTTGTAAACTGCACATTGATCGTTGATCCGAATACAAGTTATAATGGTGAGTCTTCTACGTCATCCGTAAGCTCACTTAGATCGGCAACGCCGTCTACGGAGCTTATGAATGATGATATGCTTGACATGCCGCCGAAGCCTAAGTTGGAGTAGTGGTATGTTATAATGAAAAGTAGAATAGGTGGGGCTTTTAAGTCCCCACCTATCTTTGCAGGGCATCTTGTTATGTGGACGCGTTTGAATTTTGGTCACTCTTGGAGGTTGTTTTTTTGTCATGATCAAGCTGGATAAATATTGTGGTTGGCTGATAATCGGATTGATCCTCATTTTAGGCGTAGCGGCCGTCGGATCAGCGGATGCCGGTCTGTTCGGTCTCTTTAAGTCAAAAAAGAAAGCGTCAAAGGATATTGTCGTACAATCACTTGTGATTTTTCCGTTCGACAACAATGTAGGAGTGGACAAATTGCCCGTGAGTTTCGGGGACGATATGGCTTCAGCATTGCGCAGCATATTGGCCGAAAACGAACAATACTGGGTTTATTATTATACTGATCGCCTTGCTCCGGTCAGGAGAGCGAAAGATGACAATGAACTAAAGCCCACTGAAACAACTCCTCCATTTACGGATAATTCTGAAAAATGTCTAAAGTTGGCTAGGCTTCTCGCTGCTGACTATCTGCTTGCCGGCTCGGTTGAAGATTATCGGATCGACAGCACCCGCAAATCTGCGCAGGTCACCGTCTCAGTAAATATTATGAATACGAAGACCGGCAAAGTGATCAAGACTCTGCTTGTGACCGGACACACTCCTGAAGGGACATCTCCAAGTGAGGAAGATGACGCGAGAGCATTGGCAGCGGGTGATGTCATCGCAAAATTGAAGACCCAGTTGTTTGAAGATACGTCATCTACCAATGCAACCATCAACACCACAGCGGAAAAGAAATCTACTGAGCCGACGCCTGCTGCGATGCCTGCGGTTCAGACCGCAAGATAATTCGATAGCCTGCTATATGGTCAATATAGTTATGATATCAGCGTGCCGGGTGCTACGGAATAAGCCCCGTTGTATCGGGACACCCCTGTCCCGATACCTTAAATTTGACATACACCTAACAAGGCCGGTCGTTTGACATCTACAGACTGAGGCTTATCATAGATATTAATGCAAATTAAGCGAATTCTGGCTGTAATAGCTGTGTTTACTCTGGGCGCTGCGGCTTCCGATGCCGCCATCAATGACTACACTATGCGACTTCGCGCACAACCTCAGGCGATAGTCGCTGACTCCTTTAGCGCGACAACCATAACCGCCGATGTGCGGGACTCGAGCGGTAAAGCAGTCCCGGACGGCACAGTCGTAGAATTCACGACCAGCCTGGGAATTATCGAAAACAGCGCTCAGACCGCTTCAGGGATTGCGCGCGTGCGGCTTCAGAGTGATACCACGATAGGCACGGCGTTCATATCCGCATTGGCCTCAAACGGCAGGGCTGTGGCCAAGCTCAGCGTTGATTTTCTTGCTCCAGGGACCGAGATGTTTAACGAGTCTTTCATATCCGTCTCAAGCAGCAAGTATTTGGGCTATGATGTCAGCACTAAAAAGGTCGATGCGGCCGGTGGCGTAGTGATATATCACAGAGGTCTGAACATCACAGCCCAAGAGGCGCAGATAGATGTCCAGAACAACATTCTCCGCGCATGTGCCAGGTTAGGCGGCGATAACATACTCGTCAAACGGGGAGATAAGCAGATAGCCGCCAGCGCTCTGTTTTATAGTTTTGACAAAATGAGCGGTGTGCTGATTACTCCGGCGGAAGATGGCGCGCGAAGACTTATCTTCCGAGGGCGCGACATGTTTACGGCGCCCGATGAAAAGCCTGACGAGACGATCAGCTTTGACTTCGAACCGGTCACTGAATCGAACATGTTTATTCGCGCGCGCAGCCTGCTCATTCGCCCGGGTGAGGAAGTAAAGATCAAGCGCGCAAACTTTTACATGGATGGCGACAAGGTCCTGAGTGTTCCGCTTCATGTCGTTTCTCTCAGCGATCAGAGTGCCGGAATGGGCCAGATGCTCACATATGGGACCGAAGGCCTTCAGATGGACCTGCCGATATACTATTCTCTGACTCCCAACGGCACGGGTTCGGTCAGGCTTCGCCATTCCGAATCGACTGAGTACAACTATTCCAATTCAGGCTGGCAGCTCGATCTCGATCAGGAATATACATCAGAAGGGTCGACTGAAGGTAAGTTTGAAGTGAATCGTGTCACTTCCGGTGACTGGGGTTTATCCTGGAATCATCGAAAGGAGTTTAGCAACGATTCGCGCTTATACACTTATTTAGATTTCCCGTCTCATGAAAATCTTTACGGAACAGTAGACTACAGCTGCTCGCTCGGTAATTATATGTTTTCGTGGAATTTGCGCGGTAACAAGCTGCGTAATTATGACAACAGGTATTATTCGTCGGCATATATTCAGTCGCGCGCGAAGCCCATTATCGGAGGTGCTCTCTCTTATTCGTTTACCACAAAGCTTACATACAACAGCACAATCGATTCCGGTTCAGGAGACAAACTCGGCAGAGGTTTAGGGCTGCAGCTTTACGGTAAGCCGATCAAGTTCGGGCAGGGCTCAGTCAACACTTCACTAACCACACTTCGCAGTTGGAGTGGTACGTCTCCGGGCACATCTATTTATGCGAGCGCAGGATACTCTCGAAGCCTGCGCAATATAGGCTCGTTTGGCCTTAACTACTCGTATTCATTTGCCGATTCCGAGAGCGGCTACAACGCGCAAAGGCTCAGCTCAAACTTGTGCCTGCGGCCATCTCAACTCTGGAGTTCAAATCTCAATCTGACCTATGGACTCGATGACGGCAGTGCGAGCGCGTTTGGGGATTTTGGCTACTCTATCCGTCCCACCTGGCGCATCAGTCTCCAGAGTACTTACCAGAAGTTTGCCGGTTCCGATTTCACCGACTCCAATTACTCAGATTTTGAAATAGCGCTTGCAAAGGCTATTGGCAGGCAGGAAGCGCGCATAATCTGGTCGCAGTATCAAAAAAGATTCCGCGTAGAGTTTTCAGCTCTGAGCTTCTAGCTCGTTGATTATCTCTGAGTAAGTTCATGTGGACAACTACTTCCTACACAGCCGGACTGAGGGCATCCAAAATTTATGGCATGCGGATTTTTTAATCACGAAAGCACGAAATAATGAAAACACAGAAAGGAAACAGGGAATAGAAGGTATCATTCTTGATTTCTGCTCAATACCCACTCCAGAGTTTCTTTCGTGCTTTCTCCCTTTCGTGTTTTCGTGATGAGAAAAATTACTCATAGATTTGGGATGCGCCCCAGCTGGACTCATCACCCTTGACCATCTCCCGCCTTTGCCCTATCATGTGAGTCGAACAAACGTGCGGCGGTAAACATGGGTAAATTCAGAATACAAGCAGACTTCAAACCAACAGGCGACCAGCCAAAAGCGATAACCCAGCTTGTCGAGGGTATCGAGGCCGGGTACAGGTTTCAGCAGCTTTTGGGCGTTACAGGCTCAGGCAAGACGTTCACCATGGCAAACGTCGTCGAGGCCATCCAGCGCCCGACGCTTGTGATCGCGCACAACAAAACCCTTGCCGCACAGCTTTGCTCCGAGTTCAGGGAGTTCTTTCCGGATAACGCAGTCGAGTATTTCGTCAGCTATTACGACTATTATCTGCCCGAAGCCTATATCCCACAGTCGGACACGTATATCGAAAAAGATTCATCCGTCAATGATGAGATCGACCGACTCCGCCACTCAGCCACTCAAGCCGTGATCGAAAGGCGTGACGTGCTGATTGTCGCCAGCGTAAGCTGCATCTACGGCATCGGCTCCAAGGAGGACTATTCAAAGATAGTCCTAGCCCTTCGGGTCGGCGAAACATATGAGCGCGAGCAAATCCTGCGCCTGCTGATAGATATGCAGTTTACTCGCAACGATATCGCCCTGGGCCGCGGGACATTCAGAGTCCGCGGCGACATACTCGAGATCCAGCCCAAGGATGAAGAGTCCATCACTCGTGTGGAGTTCTTCGGTGATGAGGTCGAGAAGATCAATGTGATCCATTCAGTGACAGGCGAGGTCATATCGTCTCATCACGCTGTAACAATCTATCCCGCGAGCCACTTCGTCACACCCGCTGATAAGATGGAAAAAGCATTAGTTGAGATCGAACGCGAGCTTGATGAGCGCGTAAAATATTTTACCGATAGAAACATGCTTCTTGAAGCCCAGCGTATTGAGCAGCGCACCAGGTTCGATATGGAGATGATGCGCGAACTCGGATACTGCAGCGGCATCGAAAACTATTCGCGAATCTTGGACGGTCGTCCGCCCGGCAGCACTCCCCACACTCTGGTAGAGTATTTCCCAGAGGACTTCATGATCTTCATTGACGAGTCTCACCAGACCATCCCTCAGCTTGGCGCAATGTATGCGGGCGACCGTTCGCGTAAGGAGACCCTGGTCGAATACGGGTTCAGACTGCCTTCAGCCTTGGACAACCGTCCATTGAAGTTTGCCGAGTTCGAGAAGCTGGTTAACCAGGCTGTCTTTGTTTCGGCGACTCCCGGCCCGTTTGAAACCAAAAACTGCTCTCAGACAGTGGAGCAGTTGATCCGCCCGACAGGCCTCCTGGACCCCGAAGTCGAGGTCAGGCCTACCATCGGCCAGATAGACGACCTGATAGACGAGATCAAGCGCCGCACGGAAAAGGGCGAGAGGGTTCTGGTCACTACTCTGACCAAGAAAATGGCCGAGGACCTCAGCGAATATTTGCATGAGCTTGGCCTTAAGGTGAACTATCTGCACTCCGAGATCAAGACTCTTGAGCGCACTGAAATACTGCGCGATCTCCGGCTCGGCGTGCACGATGTAATTGTCGGTATCAATTTGCTGCGTGAAGGTCTCGACCTGCCTGAAGTCTCACTCGTGGCCATCCTAGACGCCGATAAAGAGGGTTTTCTTCGCTCGGAGACATCGCTCATCCAGACAATAGGCCGCGCTGCCCGAAATGTATCCGGCAAGGTGATAATGTATGCCGACAATGTAACCGATTCCATGCGCCGCGCTATAGACGAGACAAACCGCAGGCGTGCAATCCAGGCAGAGTATAACCGGGAGCACGGTATAACTCCTAAAACCATCGCTAAGGCCGTTCGCGACCTCATAGAGACCGGTAAGGACATCGACGCCTACACATATGAGAAGTCCGGCGAAAAAGCCGATAAAAAGCCCCTTTCGCTCGACGATCTGCTCAGCGCTATTGCCAAGACCGAGCGTGAGATGAAGAAAGCCGCCAAAGACTTGGACTTCGAGCGCGCCGCCCAACTTCGTGACGAAATCGCCGCCATGAAGAAACTCCTGCCCGACTCTCATTGGCGGTAAGGCATATATCAAATTGGGGAGATTGGGGCTTTGCCCCAAACCCCACAAGAGACTCTGTCTCTTGACTCTGCAAGGAAACCAGGTTTCCTTGACCTTCTGTCACGAACTTGGTTACCCCCGGACGGGGGTAACCAAGTTCGATATGGGGGTCCAGGGGCCACTCGGCTCCTGGCGGGATCAAAGGGCAGCGCCCTTTGTGGGAGTCTGAGGGTAAAATCCTCAGTTTCTCCCAAATAGATATGCCATTGCGGCAATGTGATTTTGCGAACTGGCTCCACTTGTGATAAACTTGGTTTGGCAAGACCCGGTTCGCTTCCCCGTCAATTCCTAGTGTGGGTCCTGCGGATCCCGCCGAGGGGATATTTATGCGTTTTAACTTGAAGAGTTTAGTTCTGATTCTAAGCGCGGTTGTGGCGTTGTCGATTGCTGGCTGCGGAAATCGTCAGCCGAGTGTTTCGCAGATCCCGACCGCCCAAGCAGGTGATAACAAGACACAAACTGCCCAGAGTCAGCCGGATACAAAAAAAAGTGAAAAGAAGCCGCAGGTATATACGCCGCCCAAGGTCGATGAGGGGCCAAAGCTGCAGTTCAGCCAGCAGGGTGTCACTTTCAGTTGGGTCGAAAACGGTCATGTGCGTATGAGCGCTTCGGCCAAGGAAGTCAGCGGCGGCGAGGTCACCAGGATAGGCCAGCTCACAAATTTCTCCGGCAAGCTCTATGAAAACGGCAAGCTTGTGGCTGCCATGACCGCACCAAAGGTCATTGCCGATACCACAAAGCGTATAGTGACCGCCACCGGCGGAGTGACTCTGAAATCTCTGGAGAGAAATACCACGGTCAGGTCGCAGTGGATGAAGTGGTATGCCAGGGAGCAGAAGGTCGTCGGAGATGGAGGGGTGAAGATTAACTCCACCATGGGAAATATGCAGGGCGCGGCATTCGTTGCCGATACTGCAATGAAGAGTATAAAAGTCCTGGACTCGGGGAAAGGATTGTAGCGCCGAGATGAGTATATTCAAGCGGACCAAGCTTAGCCGAGAGGCGCTGCTTATAGCTGCACACATAGCTTTATGCATACCAATAATCGCACCAGCTTTCGCATTGACACGATACGACGGCAACGGCGTTACCATCATTGCTTCGACAATAGACGGACAGTCTGTAGACGGTTCATATAAAGTAGTCGCCGATAAAAATGCATACGCCAAAATGATCGATCAGGCTGCTGGAACGTTCTTTGAGGCTGAATCCAGTAAAATGACTGTGATTATAGGTTCTGCCGCAGGTACTATGGGCGCAATCAAATCAGCCGATCTCAGCGGTCCTGTTAAGCTGATCTATACCACATGCGACCCAAAGACCGGCGTCAGAACAACCACTACAGCCACAGCCGATAACGCGACCTATGACGGTATCGAGCAAAAGGCTTATCTTGTCGGCAACGTAAAGATAGTAAATACAAACCCTGCGCTCTATTCCGAGCCTGCCGTTATGACTGGCGATAAAGCCGCCATAGACCTCAAGTCCGCTGCGGGACCGGGTTTCAAGCTGGAGAGCAGCCCGGGTCTGAGCAGGATTGAAGTAACTCCAAAGAAAGAGGCTGTAGCCCCTAAGTGAAGCTCCAAGCACATAACCTGGTTAAAATATACAAGGGACGCCGCGTGGTGAGTGATGTCTGCCTGTCTATGTCCACAGGCGAGACTGTCGGCCTGCTGGGCCCTAACGGCGCGGGGAAGACGACCTCGTTTTATATGATGGTCGGTCTGGTCAAACCCGACGAGGGCAGGGTGACACTCGACGATATCGACATCACGAACAAGCCCATGTACATGCGTGCGCGCCTGGGTCTGGGATACCTTGCGCAGGAGCCGTCCGTTTTCAGAAAACTCACGGTGGCGGAGAACATTCTCCTTGTGCTCGAAATGCACAAGATCAGTAAAAAGGAGAGAATGGCTCGCACCGATCAGCTCCTAAACGAGTTCGGCCTGACGCATGTGCGCAACAGCAAAGGCCAGGTACTCTCCGGCGGCGAGCGAAGGCGAGTCGAGATTGCCCGTGCTCTTGCGACCGACCCCAAGTTTATTCTTCTCGATGAGCCTTTTACCGGCGTCGATCCCATCGCTATAGGCGATATTCAAGACATAGTCCGCCATCTCAAAGATAAAGGCATCGGGATCGTAATCACAGACCACAACGTCCGCGAGACCCTTGCCATAACAGACCGGGCGTATATTATCTCCGAAGGCGAGATAAAGACAGCCGGAGCCTCAGCAGATTTGCCTAACGACCCCATCGCCCGCAAGTTCTACCTCGGCGACCGGTTCGAGATGTGAGGGCTGCATGAAACTCCTGGACAGACTGATCTGGCGTGAACTGCTGGGCCCGTTCGCCTTTGGCGTGATCGCATTCACCGGCGTATTCTTCAGCGGCTCTTACCTGCTCAAGCTCACCACTTGGGTTATGAACGGTATGCCCCTTATCACAGCCATGGAAATTGTTGTGTTGATCCTGCCGCAGATTGTGGTGATCACCTTACCCATGGCGACCCTGCTCGCAGTGCTTTTAGGTATAGGCCGGTTATCCAGCGACAGCGAAGTAATCGCGATATTTGCCGGTGGTATGAGTCTGTATCGGGTTGTAGTGCCAGTCATCACGCTTGGCGTTTTGGTCAGCGGTGGTTCCATATTGCTTAACGAAGTCGTGGCTCCATATGCCAATTTGAGGAGCAAAGAGCTCCAGGCGGAGGTATTCAAACAGGAGATGCCTTCGGACCAGCCCTTCAGCCTGGTTGACGAAGGCACCAGGTCGCTTATCAGAGTCGGCGGCGGGATTGATACAAAAAGCCACATGCTCAGAAAGATAACGGTTGTGCAAAATGACAGCGAGGGGCGTCCGTCTATTCTCATTTATGCCGATCATGCCATATGGGCCGGAATGGACAACAACCCCGATAATAAATATAAGTGGCTGCTCTATGACGGCTATCTGCAGATAGGCCTGGGCACGGACCATCCTGACCTCTGGAATTTCCAAAAGTCTCAGACCAGAGAGATCAAGATAGAGAAGACTCCGGACCAGTTCGCGCTTTATCAGAGAGACCCGGAGCAGATGAGCTTTGCTGAACTCTCTCAATTCGTAAAGTATATAAAGGCTCATCCGGACAGAACACAACAAGATATCAACGACCTCGATGTCGAGCGCTGGAACAAACTCGCCCTGCCTATTTCCAGCCTGATATTTGCTCTTCTGGCTGCCCCGCTTGGGATCAGGCCCAGCAGAAGCGGTTCGTCTGTGGGCTTCGGTCTCAGCCTTTTGCTCATACTCATATATTGGATAATATGGCGCTATACGTCTTCACTGGCCATCCAGGGCGATCTGGCCCCGTTTGTCGGCGCGTTTACAGCCAATGTGCTCGGCCTTGCCGCAGGCATCGTGCTCCTAAAGAAAGCAGCCAATTAATCCCCCAGATGGAGTTCAGTAATCCGGGAATTCCTGATAGCCTGATAGGCGGCGATCCCTGATAGGCGGCGATCTCCGAATCTTGATAGGTGGCGATCTCCGAATCGCCAACTTAATGCCGAATTGGGGTTTCCGAACCCCGCAACCTTTGCCGACATATGTAAACGCTTTGTCGCCACATTGTCAACAGGTTTGCACAAAAGAGGCGCTGGGTAACAAAAGCGAGGGTACGCAGTGCGAGAGGCTTGGGAACCTCTTTCGCCAACAATGCCCGACATTCAGCCATTTATAAGGAGGCATCAAGATGCGACTTTTCGTGATGGTTTGCGCCCTGACTCTCGCTTGTGCAGCCGCAGCCGTGGCTGCCGATTCTTGCGCTCCGAGCAATCCTTGTCCAACGACAACATGCCCGACTTCGTCATGTCCATCAACATGTCCAAGCAGCCCGTGTGCTACTTGCCCGTCTGCAACAGCAAAAACGCAATCGGTGGACAACTGCCTGATGTGCACATTCGGCCTTACGGCCCAGCAGCTTTGCGACCTGCGCAATCAAGGCTATTCCGACAGGGACATAGCTATTGCCGCTGCGATAGCAAAGAAAGCGTGCGTCTCAGTAAGTGATGTGCTTGCAAGCTACTGCGAATGCAAAGACTGGAACAGCGTGGCGGCGAAGTACAATGTCTGTCTTGCGGATATGATGGCGATGGCCGACAAATGCCTGTGTCCGCAGAAAACTGTCGGTGCAGGTCCATGCGCATGTTATGCCATTTACAACAAGAACGGCAATGTGCTTCTGACACGCGCTGAGGCATTCAGGTATTATGCGATGGGCTATGATTGGATGGACGTTGCTCTTGCGACAAATATTGAAATGGAGACAGGCTACCCTATCGGCCATACACTGATGGATATCAGGCGAGGCGTGCTGTATGAAGAAATTGCAGTGATGCAGGGAGTGCCTTACACTGTAGCATTCAACTTTACATGCTATCCATTCCCGCGGCAGAGTATTTACAGTGCGAGCATGCAGGAAAAAAACATGAACAAATTTGCTCGCTATCAGGTATCGGGCGAATGCGCGGGTGCAGGGCCATCGCCGATGATTACCTTACCGGCATTAAGACCGAGTTACTAACCTTTTTCATAGGGCCGGGGCATGTCTCCCGGCTCTTTTTCTTGAGTCAAGCTCAGCAATCGCACAGCGGGAAGCATCCACAATACCACTGCGCACGTTGCGGCAGCAAGAACGCCCGAATCGTTAAATGCAAATGCTCCCAATACGCCGATAAATGCCCCCAGCATGGCAGCCTTCTCCTCGACAGAGAAGACTCTCAATGATTTCCGGCCAGCCTGCCACAGCATGAAAAAATATCCTATCAGGCTCAGAGCAAGCAGCTTGCTCCAAACGCTTGTTTCAAGCAACATAAAGTTGAGTGCTATCTTTCGCTGGGCGATCATTATAATATCACCACCGCTGCCGGTAGAGCTCAGTGCGCGACCGACATGTGTCTGCGACGTCCCTCCGTGCAACAGATCCGGCCCAAACAGTGCTCCGAAAGCGGCAAGTATAACCAGGGCAGCAACTACAAAGGTTCGCCAACCCGGCCATTTGCCTCGCCGCGCAAGCAGCGCAGCGCACAGCGCCGGTGCGGCTGCAAGGGCTCCGCCAAGATTCACCCCGAGATTTGGCGCTCCGATAAAGACCAGTACCAGAGCATAGGCCGCACCTGCAAATGCCCACTTTTTCCAGGCTTGAGTTTTCCACAACGAAAGCGCGATTCCCATACCGATAATGGATGCGCCAAGCATGGTTCCCATAAGCTCGTTGCCGATACCGTAGTATCGCGCGCCCTCGATTATGCCGTATCCGGCAACGGACGATTTAATCAGCGGCGCTCCAAGCATAAGGTCGACCATCAGACTTGCAACAACGGCTCCGCACAGCCAAACCATCGCCCGCAAAGGACTGTGAAAGAGCGCAGAGCTTGCAAGCATAATAGCAGCAGTAAGGGCAACAAGCCATATGACAGCGCCGACAAGCCCGCCGTTATAAATAAGCGGCAGATAGAGCATAGCTATGGGGATTGCAAGCGGAATTAAAGCAAGCCAAGCTGCGAACCTTTTCAGAGGGCGCGAAACGCCAAGGATGACGGCTGACGTCACCAGAACCACGACCACAGACTGGAAAATACTGCCAGCGCGCATAGCGGGCTGACGTTGACCCTGATTTGCTGCATCCAGATTCATCTTAAGCAGCTTATCGATAGTGCCGCGCTGTGGAACAAATTTGAAAGGACGCCCACCCAAAGGCTCGCTCGGCTCGACTTTAAGGATCGACATAATCGCCGGGGCAACATCGCTGATCGCGATAAGCCCGGATTTGCGTGTAGAGGGAGATGTAAGTGTGCCGGGGCCGAACCCGCATCCTTTGACGATTACAGGCGTCAGTCTCTCTTCTTCAATCTCGCTAAATGTGCGAGAGTTTGGCGAGAGTATGATAAGCACATCTTTACCGAAATCAAGCCCGGCTGCGAGTTTTGAGACGAACTCGTCCAGGCGATGCGCGGCCTGTCGTCTTACCACGACTGCCTGCTCGTCGGTACATGACTCGGCGTATGTATCTGCGCGGAATGTGTCGCCGAAATCAATCACAACAAAACGGCTCTTGCCTGCCACACGGCCAAACTCACGCATCAGAGCCGTCTGGTCGGCTCGAATGCCGTATGGCGAATCCGGATCGGATAAAGTGAGACCGGGTGAATCTACGTCACCAAAATCTACGATTCCCTCACTGTCCATGGCAGTGGTGACTGCCTCGCGGTGCATTTGACCTGGAATGTCCGAGTTGCCGATTACAGCCGTCTTGATGCCTGCCTTGTGCAGGGCCAAACCCAGAACGCCGGGATGCGCTCTGTAGGAAGCCTCCTCGTTTGCTCGCAGGATCTTGCCGATTTCAGTGTGGACTATTTGCGCATTGCCATAATCGAAAGCTGTTCGTGACCTATATGTGTCGCCCGCGCTAATGCCGTTAATGAGACCATTGATACAGGCTGCACGGCGAGCCTCTGCGCCCGCCACAGCTAATGTGCCGGCGCCCAGGCTCACGCAGCCCGGCTCCATGCCCGGTTTATCGACCGGATCGATGTCTTTGCTGGCTCTGCCTGTGCGAATGTTCATAAGGGCGGTTGAACCGCTGTGCATCAGTCTCCAGAGGTGCGGAAGTGCTGGGTCAGCGATATCCCTCATACTGATACCACCCGCTATAACGAGCACGACGCGACCGTTGCTCGGGCTGGCGGCCAGAGCGCATGTGCACAGCGCAAGCGTTAATATGACTATTATCAGTGATCTCATGATTATCGATACGCTCAAGCAGATTCCTCACATTCGTTCGGAATAACAGCAAATATAAAATATAATATACTAAATATTAAATTGTATCAGTCTCCGCTTACGGAGACTTTCTTCTGACCTATCTCGCCGATCTTCTTCTTGCCGAAGTAAACGTCCATGATAGCACGGCAGACGGGCGCGGCGGCGCTGGCTCCATGGCGGCCGTGTTCTACTATGCATGCGATTGCTATCTGAGGGTTCTCCACTGGGGCGAAGCAGACAAACCATGCATGCGCAGGCCCTCTGTTCTCTGCTGAGCCGGTCTTAGCGGCCACTGTGATGCCGGGAATATTACAGACTCGACCCGTCCCACGGGTTACCGTGGCACGCATTGCCTGCCGGACCAGCTCAAAATCTTCCGCCGAAGCGTTGACCTGACGCTTTATGTGAGGTTTAGTGCATCGTATAACCTTGCCGTCTCGATCTATAACTTTATCAAGTAAATATGGCCTGTAGACCTTGCCCTTGTTCGCAACTGCCGCTATTGCAACAGCCATCTGGAGGGGGCTGGCTTCGACATAACCCTGGCCTATACCGCAGCTCGGAGTCTCACCCGCGTACCATTTCTGCAGCTCAGGGGTTCTGAAGTGTTTTTTCTTCCACTCGGTCGAAGGCATTGTGCCTACGTGATTGTCGTCATACCGGCTTTCGTAAGGCAGGTCGATTCCTGTCGCCTGGCTTATTCCGAACTCCTTAGCTACTTTTGACATTCTGTCTATACCAAGTCGCAGAGCCAGTTTGTAAAACCAGACATCGCACGATTCTGCTATTGCCCTGGTGAATGTCACCCCTCCACCATGCACCTTCCAGCAGCGGAATGTGCGCCCGAAGTGAAATGAACCGGGGCAGCTTACTGTAGTGTTCTTGTTGCACTGATGATATACCAGCCCGGCAATCGCCATGACCGGCTTGAATGTGGAACCTGGAGGGTACACATTGTAGACGCTTCTGTTTTGGAGCGCCCGCTCGCGAGTGATCCTGTCCCAATCGCTGCGCTTGATTCTTTTAACGAAGATATTGGGATCGAACGACGGTTTGCTGACCATTGCCAGCACAGCGCCGGTCTTGGGGCTGATCGCCACCACAGCGCCTGTCTGCCTGCCAAGCGACCGCTCAGCAGCCACTTGCAGGTCCCTGTCGATTGTGAGCTTTAGGGTCTTGCCGGGTATAGACCGCTTCTCGCCGAGAATTCCGACTACCCTTCCCATCGCGTTGACTTCAATCTGTTTGCCGCCGTCTTTTCCACGGAGCAGGTCTTCGTACTCCCGCTCTATGCCGAACTTTCCGACATAATCACCGGGCCGATAGTCTTTATTTTCTTTTTTTGCTTCGGCCAGCCTCTCCTCGCTGATCTCACCAAGGTAACCCATAACATGGGCGACTGCATCACCGTCAGGATAGTCTCTAAGGTTGTCTAGCTCGACGCTTACACCGGGCAGGTACATTCTCATTTCGCCTATACGGGCAACAGTCGTAAGCGGAACATCTACCTCGACTCTGACCGGTGAGCCCGGCCTGGCCTCGCCCTTTTTCATGCTCATCTCGAGCCTGTCCTCAAGATCTGCAGGAGTAATCGCAAGGATTGTGCACAGCGTGCGTATTGCGCGCTTGTCTTTCTTCAGGACATCGGGTGTCGCCAGCACCACGAACTGCGGGCGGCTTGTGGCAAGCACGCGGCCTTTGCGGTCCAGGACAGTGCCTCTGGGCGCGCGGGTGCGCAGGAGTTTCATGCGGTTTGCTTCGGATGCCCTCATCAACTCGTCACCCAGAGCAATCTGCAAATACCACAGGCGCGCGATCAGAATCAGAAAAAGGACAACCGCAATTATGGCGAATGTATTTATTCGCGAGAGCTGGAGTTTGCGATCTTCAGATCTACTTGCCATTCCGACTCACATGCCCCTATTCTCTCGTGCGACCGTGCGCGGTACACACCTGTGTCGGCACTTCGTCGATAGGCAACCGTTTGCGCTCGGACGGGCAGTTGCGTGTCGCCAGCAGGCCCGTATCCTTACATATGAGCACGGTGACGTATTGTGTGCTCGAAGAAGTGTTTGTGCGTTCAGTGTGCCGCTGCGTATTTTCGGCGTGTGGCGCGCGTGAGTGGATTGTGCAATATGAAGTCGGCTCTGTGCCGCGAAGCATTTTTTCGGTATGTGTGGCCGGGCAATACCGGGTCGCAAGCATCTGGCTCTCATCGCAGAGCCTGACTGTGACAACATCCGAATCGGTTTCGGTCACATCAGGAGTCTGCTTCTCACTCGGTGTCTCGTCTTTTCGCGTATCATCGGCAGGTTGCTCTCGCCTGGGAGTATCCTTGGGAGTGTCGCTGATCTTTACCCTGTTAGTGGCTTGCTTTTCGTCCCGGTGAATTTTGTCGAAAATCGGCAAGGATTGGCTCATAAACTCTTTCCAGATCGGCGCACAGACAATTCCGCCGAAGGCGCTCCTCATCGGGGCGTTATTGTCGTTGCCGACCCAGCATGCCGCAACCAGTTTGCCGGGGACATAGCCTATAAACCAGGCGTCTCTGTCGTCGTTGGTGGTGCCGGTCTTGCCGCGGGCATCATGAATACTTCTGACCGCGTAGCCTGTCCCACCACTGCGGGTGACGACCGCTCTGAGCATCTTGTCCATATCGGAGTTCACTCGCTCGGATATGACCCTGTTGCCCTCCGGCGCGTAGTCCTGAAGAATCTCACCGCGGCTGTTGGTCACGCGGATTACCGAGCATGGCTCGACATGAATGCCTTTATTTGCAAACGTTCCATATGCCGAAGCGATCTCGATAGGCCTGAGCCCTCCAATACCCCCAATCGCAGTCGATAAATACGGATCGAGCGGAGCCGTTATACCCATCAATTGGGCATATTTGATGACGTTGTTTATACCGACTTTTTCGGCCACTTTTATGGCAGGAATATTGATCGACCTGGCCACAGCCGACTCCATAGTCACCCAGCCGTGATATCTGTTGTCGTAGTTTTTAGGTCTCCACGTGCCTCCCGTGCCGTTTGGGTATGAGACCGGAGCGTCCAATATCCTGTCTGAAGGCTTCATGCCTGCCGCCAAAGCCGCAGTGTAGACAAACGCCTTGAATGCGCTTCCCGGCTGCCGCTTGGCCTGGACACAGCGGTTGTACTGGCTGGCCGGGTCGACACTGCCGACCATAGCGCGTACATAGCCTGTGGCCGGCTCTATTGCAATAAAGCAGCCTTCACTGACATGGCGGAGCCTTTCATGTCTCCTTACTCCGTTTCGCAGCGCATCCTCGGCTATCTCCTGCATCTTGTAATTGAGGGTTGTGTAGACCCTTAGCCCGCCCTTGAAGAGGACATCGTCACCATATTTTTCCCTCAACTGCCTTGTCACGTAATCGACAAAATGCGGCGCCTTGTAGGTATTGCGACCCTTGGTCCGCCTTACGACATGCAGCCGTTCCGCCTTAGCTTCGTCCCTCTGCTCGGGAGTGATATATCCCTGCTCGGCCATGGCATCCAGGACCACATTGCGCCTGCCGACTGCCGCTTCTATATCCTCATGAGGAGAATATCCCGAAGGCTTTTGAGGCATACCGGCAAGCATGGCGCACTGCGAAAGATCGAGCCTGCCGACATCCTTGCCGAAATAGACTCGTGAGGCAGCCTGCACACCAAACGCTCCGCTGCCGTAGTAGACCTGGTTGAGATACAACTCCAGTATCTTGCTCTTGGTGAAGTTGCGCTCCATCAGGATAGCGAGCACTGCTTCCTGGACTTTTCTGTTCAGGGATTTACGCTGGGTGAGGTATACATTTCTGGCGAGCTGCTGGGTGATGGTGCTGCCGCCCTGGGCGAGCCGCTGGCCGCGAACGTTCTGCCAAATGGCGCGCGCGACGCCCTTCATATCGATCCCGGAATGGTGATAAAACCTCTTGTCCTCAATCGCAACGGTTGCAGTGCGCAAATTTTTGGGAATGTCGTTAAGCGGGACGTTGGTGCGGTCCTCGCGGTAGATCCTGCCGAGGATGACATTGTCGCTGGAATATATAATTGTTGCTTCCGGAGCCTCGAAATCGCCGACTTTCGGCAGTGCGTTAGACAGATTTATAAACAGTCCAAGCGCTATTCCAACCGAGGCGCTCACTCCGAGCAGGATCATCACCTGCAGTAAAGTCACTATTGACCGCAGCTTGCTTCGCTTGCCGCGGGTAGATTCCGTTCTTCGCGTTGACGCGGATTTCATATTCACCTTTACTCCCGATTCGCACTAAATTATAGGTTCGAGCGCCTGCGGGTGTCAACTAAATGCGCTATGGGTTTTGAGTTGTGAGTTATGAGTTCCCGGATTACGAGCGCTATGTGAACAAGAGCGAAAGCCGGATGTAATCCACAGCCCATAACTATGGTATAATTTTCCTATTCAAGGAGAGCCAATTACATGTATGAGATTACCATAGAAGATAGTTTCGACGCAGCTCATCGAATTCCCAATTATCCGGGAAATTGCAGCAGGCTCCACGGCCACACATATAAAGTGCAGGTGTGCTTTCGCGTGAAGTCGCTGGACTCGCTGGGTATGGCTATCGACTTCCGCAGAGCCAAGCAAATACTCGGCGCTGCGCTAGATTACATGGACCACCATTATATAAACGAATTGCCGGAGTTTTCGGATCAAAATCCGACCGCTGAAAATATAGCCCGGTTTATCTATGATCGCGTGCGCACTGAAGCCGCGTCTGTTCACAGCGTAAGCGTCTGGGAGACTCCATCGTCCTGCGCTACTTATTATCGCGAGGATGAATAGTCCCTATGGCTAAGCAACATGACCCAGCAAAACCACTGCAGAATTTAATCACGAAAACACGAAATTACGAAAACATGAAATTCGATTTTCGTGCTTCCCAGCTTTCGTGCTTTCGTGATAGAAATCTTTCCGGCTGGGTGTGCGAGATATTTGCGTCTATCCAGGGCGAAGGTATTTATTGCGGTCAGAGGCAGACATTTGTCAGGCTTGCCGGATGCAACCTCTCATGTAATTACTGCGACACCAAAGGCTCACGCGATCAAAAACCCGCAGCAGCCCGAATTGAACTCGGAGCAGGCAATCAGAAATTTGACGAAATGCCGAATCCTGTCGATACCGAAACGGTGATCGCGGCATGCCACAGGCTCGAATCGAAAGTAATTGCGCTTACGGGCGGCGAGCCTCTCGTTCAGGCTGATTTTCTGGCTCGACTTATGCCTGATATCAAGAGCGCTGGGATGATCACATATCTCGAGACCAACGGCACTCTGCCGGATGCATTAGCTCGTGTTATAGAACACACGGATATCGCAGCAATGGATATAAAACTTCCGAGTGCCAGCGGTGTTCCCGGCCTGTGGGAAGCGCATAAGCAGTTTCTTGAAGTCGCTGCGCAAAAAGAAGTGTTTGTAAAGGCTGTAGTTGCGCCCGTCACTCCTGATGAAGAGATTTGCAGGTGCGCAGAGATAATAGCTTCAGTCGACCGCAAGATACCTCTTGTGATCCAGCCCGTCAGCGGCGCAGGCTTCAGTGCGATATCTCTTATTCATATGCAGGATATCGCAATGGATGCGCTGAGTGACGTTCGTGTAATCCCGCAGTGCCATAAAATGCTCGATATGCCATGAAAAAAATAGGAATTACATCAACCATACCCGTTGAAGTTGTCTATGCGGCGGGCTGCGTGCCGGTAGACCTAAACAACATTTTTATAACCTCCGAAAATGCTTCCGCGATGGTAGCAGAGGCAGAGTATGACGGGTATCCCCGGAACGCGTGCGGATGGATCAAAGGGATCTATTCGGCTGCAAAGAAAACAGATATTGACGCGCTGATTGCAGTCGTCGAAGGCGATTGCTCACAGACACAGGCGATGGTCGAGACTCTGGAGATGGCCGGAATCGATATTATACCGTTCGCTTATCCATATGGGCGCGACCGCGACCTGCTGCGCATGAATATCGGCAAACTCATCGACCGGTTGGCAACGACTTGGGAGGCCTCTCTAGCATGGAAAGCGCGTCTCGACAGGATCCGGCAAAAAGTAGCCCAACTCGACGAGACCACCTGGCGCACCGGAGCCATATCTTCGTTCGAAAACCACTACTACCAGATCAACTGCAGCGATTTTATGGGTAACCCTGATGCATTTGAAGCGGATGTCGACAAACGTCTCGCCGATGTCGACTCACAACCCATAACCCATAACTCACAACTCAAGCTTGGTTTTATCGGCATCCCACCTATCTTTACAGACTTTTACCAATACGTCGAGAGCCTGGGGGTGCGAATAGTGTTTAATGAGGTTGTACGGCAGTTTTCGATGCCGTTTGAGACGACGGACCTAGTGGAGCAGTATACCCTGTATACCTACCCATATGATGTATTCGGCAGGATAGAAGATATAAATCGTGAAATAAAGAGGCGCAATCTAACAGGGCTGATCCATTACACCCAGAGTTTTTGTTTCAGGCAGATTCAGGACTTGATCATTCGCAGCCGAATAGACGTTCCGATCCTGACGATCGAAGGCGATTCCCCTACAAAACTGGATGCGCGGACAAAGGTTAGAATTGAAAGCTTCGTCGAGATGCTGAGCTGACCTAGACCTCGACGTGCACCCACTTACCAGAGCCCTCCTAAGGGACCTGATAAGTGTTGACGATACACTATTGCCTGCTACTGAACCAAACTAAGTAATTCACGGTATGTCGCTTGCACAACGCTATAGTTTTTTCATCACTAAAACCACAAGCAACCGTGCAATTTACTAAGCGTAAATTGCTTAGTGGGCAGCACCCACCGGGTGCACGGAAGGATCGTCTATTATTGCAATCACGCTCTCTTCCGTCATACCAAGGACCACCGACACCTCTTCGGCAAGCAGCTTCTTTGCTCTCTTGAGCTGGTGCTGTTCGCTGACTTTTGGGTAACGAGATTTCGGCTCTGTGACCCCCCGGCGGATTGCGCCCGCAAGAGCAAGAGGATCACCCCAGGTAAGATTCCGCAGGCCGTCACTTTTGGGCACATCTTCATCACCCGAGAGAATGTGAAGAGCCTCTTCGAGCTTGTCCGGAGTTGAAACCGGACGAAGTCCGAGTTCATCCGCAGAATCGACAGGGACGAAAATAGTGGAGCATATAGATGGCTTGGGGATCACGTAGTACTCGCGGCATTCACCGTCCTGCTCGCGACGTTCGATGGCGTCTATGGTTCCTACGCCATATCTAGGGTGTAAGACTGTATCACCGATATCCATTAGGAAAACAGTCCCCTTTCGTTAAGTCACGCCGGGATTTTTGGGGCTGGGAACCCGTAGCATAAAACCCGTCCGAGAAGTTTTTCGGCGCAAACTAATGGTGGAGTTATAAATAAGACAAATACATATTACTACGTTTTGCACACTAAGTCAAGGTTCACATTGATTGGCAGACGTGTTAAATTTGTTGCTATTCAAGTATTCCATTGTTCGGCGCAGCCGGATTTTCCACCGATTATTTCGTGGATTTGACATGCATCGTTAACCCTTGGCCGCAGTCGTAGTTTCCTTATCGGTTTTGGGGGAGGGTTTGCTCTTGCTCATGCCGGCAGTAGTGGTCGCCCGTGCGCCCGGACTGGGATAATCATTTACGTGAAATCCGGGACCTTTGAAAACTATTCCAACCGGGAAAAGGAGCCTTGCGATCTCTCCTTTACACTTGGGGCATTCCGTAAGCGGCTTGTCCTTCATTTTTTGAACTATTTCAAACTGGTGCCCGCACTTTTTGCACCGATAGACGTACGTAGGCATTTGTACTTCACCTCTAAATTGTATCAAGTTCAATTATACTCTGTTTATACCTGTTCGACAATCCTTGTTTGATCCATGCATGATCCATGCAGACCCTGGTCACATTAATTCGACGCATTCCTCGAAGGATAACGCCGCGCTTGCAAATAACAGGTTATTGTCTATGTCATTTAGGTGTTTTTTGCTGGAGTAGCTCTGTGAAAGTAATTGCTGTGGTTCTTGTTATCATATGTACGTTGGCCCCATGCTTTGCGTCTCAACCAACACAACCAAGCGCTAGTTCTTCTCAAACAGGCAGCAAAACAGTCAAATCAAGTCCTCCAAAGAGTGCAAACCAAACCAAGCCCGCTGCCAAACCCGCCAAATCATCTCTACGGACCGAAGCCGAGTTTAGTGGTTTTTCTTCCGATATCTCTGATCAGTTTTATGGCCGCATGAACATAACCAGTATGGCAGAACGCAGAAAATGGTGGTTGAAAGCAGGCTATGGGTTTACTCAATCGCGAACATACAGTAAAACGAAAATCTATAAGACCGATGTCTTCACATACAATCTCGACACTGAATATCGGCGCGATAGAAAGAAAGGCTACCAGTTCGTTTCAGGCTTAATGAATACTAAATATCCAAGCGCATACAAAAACCATCCTAATGATGTGTCAGGCTATTATATGGTCTCGGTCGGCCATGGCAAAACGATATCGCCGGGAATAGAATGCGAAGCTGCGCTTGCACATGTTACAGTGCATAAAGAGACAGTAGAGCGCCACATCGGTATGGTTTATGCTCTCAGGTTAAAGACTCCGATAAACCGGTCGACTATTCTTGATAGCGACATGCACTTCATTGACCCGTGGACAAAAAAGAGTCTCGTTGATTCACGCATAAATCTTACTTACAAACTCACCCAGGCATTGAGCATGAGGCTTACCTATGCCACGAACAATATTGTGGGCACAGCCCTCTACAGGTCCGACTGGGATAAGTCGGTCCGTGTTGCGCTTGTCTTCAGCAGGGGTAAATGATGCAGACCTGCTTATTGGAAGGACTCAATAGCGTGCTGAAAGTATCGATTGCATTATCGCTGGTGGTTGCAATGTCAATGTTTATCACATCTCAAAGCATGGCCGACTGGATCAAAGTCGACAATGCGGTTCAAACCTGTTATCAAAAGGGCGTACCCCATACAGATCGTAATGGGCACATGCTCTCAAAATATGACCCGCAGAGGTCATTCCTGCCGATCGGCATCTATCATTTCGTTCTGGACGACCAGTCCAGCGGCATACTCGGGTTCGATTATCTGGCAGCTTCGGGCTTCAACTGCTGCCACTACTGTGAGCTCCAGAAACTGAGCGATTTGATCGGCGACGCCGAAAAATCAGGCATCCAGCTATTTCCGCATCATCCGACGGATGAAGACGTCAAGGCCTACAAAGATAGCCCTGCCATTCTCGGATGGTATCTGGATGAAGAAGCGACCGGATTTTACTGGGGACCGAACATGGAGGCCGCGTTCAAAAAATTCCTCGCTCGTCGTGATGCAATCAAAGCTATCGATCCGAACCATCCGGTATTTGCTCTGGACGCCTGCTGGATAACGCCTCCGGCAACCGATTGGTGGGTCAAATGGAACAGCTCCGGCGATGTCACATCCCACGACAACTACCCGCTCAACGGCAAACACACATCTTTGAGTTATGACATGGGTATTCCTGAATCTATCAGCCTCGCAGTGTCATCTGTAAAACAGAAAAAGCCGATGTGGTTTTGCGCCCAGGCTCACAGCTATGATGATCCCAAATTCAGATGCGTATTCCCTACGCCCATGCAGGAGCGCTGTATGATTTACACTGCGCTGATCCATGGCGCCACCGGAATAATCTACTTTGGGATAGACTCATACATTCTCAGAGGCGGCAAGTGTATCGGCATAGCGCCCGATCCTCAGCCGGACTACAATCGCAGCACTTCACCGGATCGTGTAAAAGCAAATGCCAGGCAGCTTGCCGCATCCCGCGAGCTGTGGGAGACAGTTGTCGGGCTCAACAGGGAGATTGCCGGTCTGCGGCCATCTATTCTCTCTCCGACAGCAAGTGTTCCTTACGAGGTCTATATACAGGACCTGCCGCCTTCAGTGTCGTCATCCCCTATCCGCACGCTGCTAAAGACCAATCCGGCGGGCGGCTACACCCTGCTGCTCTCAAATGTCCAGGCAAAGCCCTGGAATGCACGTGTGCGGTTTCCTGACTTACGCAAACTGACCGTCAATGAGCTATTCGCGGATAACAAGCAAATCGCGGTCAATGGAGACTCTTTTGATATATCCTGCCCCGGTTTCGATGCGAGGGCATTTAGCGTTTATTTAAAGTAATGCAGCATAGAGGGAAAAACAGACAAAGGATAAAGTGATCAGCATGGACAAACCAGTCCATGTATTAGGGGAGGTGTTCCACCTTGCAAACAAAACCTAAGTTTATCATGTATTACTTGTTTCCAGTGGACTCTGTTCTACGTGATCCAAGCGAACCGTTCGATAGCGTGGACAAGTCGAACCTGTGCCTGTCGAGCAATCAAGATACTGCCAAAAGACAGCTCCGGCTTCACTACGCCGCTGCGCCAAGTGAAATTATCTCTGATGTGAAAGAAGCAGGGCTCAACGGACTCGCTTGCGTGGGGATTGACGGCACCTGTATTTCGCCGGATGAAATCCGAAGCGAGCGATATGCCGAACTCATCAAAGCATGCCACAATGCAGGCCTGCTGTTTATCCATGGCTTTCCATTCGCAGATACATACGGCAATCAACTCAGCAAAACATATCCCCACATTGTTCAGAAATATAAAGACGGCAGCAACCCATCTGTCGGTTGGGACCAGGTTAACGGGCACCCAAACATCGACTACGGCTCTAATGAGTTTATTGAGTTTTGCCGCAAGTCCATTGACGCTCTGGCCGATCTGGGAGTGACCATAATCGACTATGCGGAGCCGGATCATTTCCCGGGCCGCGAAAATGGCTATGGGCAATCTCTTGTAGAAGCATGGAAAGAGTTCACAGGGAGCGGAGACTTCGACCCCCAAACAATCGAGTATCGCCGGTTTATGGAGGACCGTAACATCAGGGGCCTTAATGAGATCGGCAGCTACGCTCATGCAAAAGGTCTGGCGGATCATCTCACCGCGAGCCCGCTTATGCATTGCTCCGCAACAATTTGCCAGAACTACGGTAAATATTCGCATACTCGCATTACGGAGCTTTCAAATACATTCCATTCGAGCTATGGGTCCTTTATCTCCGATCTAATGAGTTCAGTGTTTGGTATGCCGGTCCCTGCATCTCGCTGCGACGGGCTCGGCTTTATTGAATCCAAAAGCATGCGCGATTGGAGCGAAAGACATGCCGTTTACTTTGGATGCGGGCAGTCATTACCTTTTAATAGGATGCGCCAGCACCTGGCTTCGCTCGTAATCCTGCACCAGATGGACTTTTTCTGCTGGGATTACACAAACTTCCGTTATGACAGCATGTATCGGGGAGAGCCAATGCTGGAAGACCCGGAAAAGAAGTGGCAGAAGATTAAGTCACTGCTGCATAACACTATCGATACATATATGAGCTTACCGGAGGACTACCGCAACGCGGTTGTCTCACCTGATGCGCTGGTGTTTTACAGTAAGGTGAGCGATTATACCTGCGAATACGTTGACCCGGATATATCCAGGCTTTCAGGCGGATTATCGCTTTACGCCACATGCCTCAAGCTGCAATCTTCGGATGTGCCTTTTATGATGGCTTTTGACGAGTATCCCGATGTATTGAGCAGGGATGGCAAAGACGTCCCAGTTTTAATAATCGACGGCTGCCAGCAGCAGATATCGGACCGGTTTACCAAGGGAGTAGGGGAGTGGTTTACGCCTGGCAAGGCAGTGTTTTTCAGTGGAAACCTTGATCAAAATGCAGCAGACTTAATGGAAAGCCTTGCATCCGGGCTCACCATTGACCAAACACAGCAGGCCCAGGCAATCAGCGGATTCCGCAGTGCTGACTACTCCAACACTGTCTCATGCCTGAAATTCGACGACTGGAATGTAATCTACAAATGGAATGACAATCCGGTCATATATTCCAAGGGCAATGCAAAGACCGGGATAGTGATCTATAGCTTGGTGCCAGCATTCCAGCTTTATAATGAAGATGTGCGTATCCTCATCTCATATATACTGCGTCAACTTGAGCGTAACGAAGTCTCAATACAAGGCAGCATTCAACGGGAAGTCGTAAGATACCGCAATGGCAGCAAGACATTCATTGCAATCAAGAGCAATGATACCTGCGACGGCATGCTGACGCTCACTTCTGAAAAAGCGCCTCAGGGCATTTATCTTCGCTCGGATGAATCTTTTTCGTCAGAATCCGATGGCAAATACCGGCTGACATTGAATTTCAATCTGGATGAAGTAAGGATCATCGAATACCCTTGAGAATAATTGCGTTTCAATAGTAGTTTTGTTGTTTCTCTATGGAATCGGCTGTCAGGTATGCACAGCGTATAAAAAGAAGACACATTTATGGCGTATTTGCGCACGGTCCAGCGATCCGAAACGCTCCCCAACAGAGCGGTAGGAGGTGAGCGGCCGCTAACACAATGGCCACAGCCGCTATGCTGCGTGGAAAGAACAGGTTCGGTCACTTCCCATTTACAGTAGAAACAAGCTCTATGCAATGGTGAATTATATTCATTCCAATCCTGTCCGGCGAGGGCTGGCTCAGGAGCCGGGAGATTGGGAGTTTTTCCAGTTGGAGGCTTTATGAGCGCGGTGAGAGAGTGGTTATGGATATTACGCCTTTGGTTCTCTAATATTTTTCCAGTTCGTTTCTGGATTGACGAGGCTGTCTCAAAATTATTTTCTAAAACATTGAGAATCAGGCATGGATTGATGTGTTGGATGTCGAACTCCTATATATGAGGAGGTTGCCATGCCACAGTTCAAAGAAATGCCGATGCCACCTGAT
>JBDKUO010000068.1 GCA_039679645.1 Armatimonadota bacterium | reverse complement strand
ATCAGGTGGCATCGGCATTTCTTTGAACTGTGGCATGGCAACCTCCTCATATATAGGAGTTCGACATCCAACACATCAATCCATGCCTGATTCTCAATGTTTTAGAAAATAATTTTGAGACAGCCTCCTGAAATCCGAAAGATTTTGGAGCGGTTCGGTTGTGAAAACATCCTTATTGGTGCATATGACGGCGGTGCTACCGCTGTGTTCGAGAGAAATAGACGACCATATCGCATGCAGGTATTTCTACCTGCTGTTGATGATGCTGAGTTCAAGCTCCGCCGATGCGGAACCGGTTATTCACGCAGAACATCAGATCAACAAAAAGACGCTTGGGAGCGCGAATGCAGACGGCGGTGGCGTGAACTGGCATTGATTGTAAAGGCCAAAGTGCTCATAGTCGAGTCGGCATCGGAAGATAGCGACGTGACATTTGAGGGCGAGTTTCTGAGCTACGCGATGCTGCCTGGGCATGGCAGAATCGGTGATTTAGCCGAAGCGCAGTTGTGCAGGTTTGCGGCTAATGGCGAGCTGCCAAGGATGCTGCCGGGGAGGCTCGGGCAGTGAATCAGGAAATCTGGACAACCGAACAATATCGCGAATATCAGCGTGGTGGTGAGATCAAGCTGCCCAGTCCTGACGCTACTGAAACGCTGTGGCAAGCAAAGGTCGAGCAACTTTTCAGACGTTATGGATGGCTTTGTTATCACGCGAAAAAACCAAAACGTGACCAGGCAGGATTTCCCGACCTTTGGGCAGTCCACTTTAGTTTCAAGAGGCTTGTAATCGCTGAGCTTAAAACAAAGCGGCGGAAAGTCACTGATGAACAGCAGGAGTGGATAGATGCTTTGATTGCTGCGAATCAAGAGGTCTATGTTTGGCGGCTGCCGGAGGATTGGCAAGAAGTTGAACTTGTAGCAAGAGGCCAAAAGGCCAAATAAAACAAAAACGCCCACGATCTTCCGTGAGCGCCTCAAGATGTAGTAAATCAGACGAGCATATTATACCACATATACGCAGGAGGCGAAAGGGAAGATGGCAAGGCGAACGATAGCGATTGAGGATATTGAGGATGTATTTGCAGTAGGTGCGGGTCTGTGGGAAAAGGCTTGCGATCCGTTTTCGTATGTCAGTGACATATGTAAAGACCCCGGCGTCACCGGCCTATTGTGGCGGGAAGTTCGCAAGATGATCCGCTGGTCACGACGGCAGCGCGGAGGGCTTACGGATTGGCAGCTTGTCGTGCTGGTATGTCATCTGCTCGGCAATAGTGATTATGAGATAGCAGAGCGGTTTGATTGCACAAGGCGAAATGTTCAGAAGTCTCGCGTGGCTGCACTGGACAAGATAAGTTTATATCAACCAAAAAGACGGGGGCTTCTTACTGTAATGCTTGAGACTTTTCCGTGGGCAGCAATGCGGGAACACCTGACTAATACATATGAAGAATGGATTGATACGCAAGAAAACAAAAAAAGTGGTCGCCCCCCAATTTCACGCTCAAAAATGTTTTCTTCACGCTCAAGCAGGCAGCGTTTTTAGGCTCAAAATGGTCGCCCCCTGAGCCAGTTTAGAGCTTATAGGTGTATGTTGTTTTACTATCATCTCCCCGCGCGGCCCGACGCGGGCGCATAAGCGACAGTATCGGGCCCTCCCATTTAATTATATTTCGACTCTGGCTATATGCTGGGATTACTTTTACAACTATGAGCTATCAACCAAACACTACCAATCAGCGAAAAGAGGCTCGTGAGGCTCTCAGTCCAATTGCTCAGATCAACGCTGCACGTAAAGAAGATCAGCGGCGCCGAGGCAAAGCACAGGCTGGTAAATACGTGCGGGTAGCGAGGTAGATATGTCTGCATCAAAAATTGCTCGCTTTTCAAAGAAGAAGAGGGAAATCTTTCTCCAAGCGCTCAGCGAGACAGGTATTGTGTCAACGGCATGCAGCGCTGCGGGAATAGTTCGAGCTACAGCATATAAACATAAATCAGAAGATGTTAAATTTGAGGCTGAGTGGGAAGACGCTCTCGAATCCGCAGTCGATGCGATGGAAGTTGAAGCTCACCGAAGAGCTGTGACTGGTTGCCTGGAGCCGGTGTTCTATCAGGGCGAGGAGGTCGGCCATATCAGGCGCTATTCCGACACCCTGTTGATGTTCCTCATGAAGAGCCGAAAACCGGAGAAGTTTAGAGACAACCACTCTGTTGAGCTCACGGGCAAGGATGGCGCTCCAATTAATGATTGTTCGGCCAAAGAGCGGCTTATAGATATGCTCGATAGGTTATCTGATCGCATGGATAATGCTCAAAACACAGGTGAAGAAAAATGATAATAACCGCAATAGACACAAAAACAAAAGAGTTGGTAGATGTTGCAGCAGATCAGTCCGGTGCGGTCATAACCCGGCGCAAATACGCTGGTTTCGTTAATCTCTTCAAGGCGGACGCAGAAGGTGATAATGGTTACGGGATAGCTGTCGGGGCATACACAGACTACGTGACTGTGGATAATGCCGACTGGATGGCCTATCTACATTTTTTCTACAAATCTAGCGAGATAGGATCACTATACTATAGCAGGGCCGATGACGAGGGACATGTATCAACATCCGAACTCTCCATCGGCGGCGTATTAACAACTGCTGCAACCGAATGGAAGGACAACATGATCAGTGGGTCCTCGCCTTTTGGCAAGACACTGAAATTACGTATTAAAAACACGGGTAGTTCGGTGAGCAACTACTGGCTCAAGATGGCCGGAATCGGAGTATAACAGATGAATCAACTAATCAGTAAACTTGGTGAGGCAGGCTTGCTCATTAACGACGGTGCAACGATACGGTTGGATGCTCTACAGATGGTTGACATTGTCGACTTCGAGTCATTCTTCGGCTCCACAGACGGCAGTTACGCCCAGCTTTGCGCCGCAGACGATAATGGCGACGGCACGACCAAGGGCTACAAACGGTTCTTCGACGCATGGAAGCAGGCAGGAATACTCTGAGTGGGCGAGAGGCCGAAGAGTCGCTCGCCGCTCGATTTATCAAGTTGTCGCTGGAGGAGCGACTGGCCTACCTAGGCTCACTCAGCGAAGCAGATGCAGAGACTCTTATCTACGATTGGGCGTTTTGGGCGCGTCCTGCGCAGTTGCCTCCTCCAGGCGATTGGTTTTGCTGGCTCATCATGGCAGGACGCGGGTTCGGGAAAACGCGAACTGGTGCAGAGTGGGTTATTGCCCGCATGAAAAGTGGACGATTCGGCCATGCTGCACTGATCGGCGAAACCGCCGCCGATGTGCGCGATGTTATGATCGAGGCCGGGGAATCATCGATACTAAAGATTTCGCCGCCGTGGTTCATGCCCGTATACGAGCCGTCTAAACGGCGATTGACATGGCCGAATGGAGCTATTGCAATCGCTTATTCGGGAGAGGACCCCGACCAGCTCCGAGGACCACAGCATGATACTGCTTGGACCGATGAACCGGCCAAGTGGAAGTATGCTGATGAAACCTGGAGCAATATGGAGTTTGGTCTCAGGCTAGGTCCTCAGCCTCAAGCTTGTGCAACAACGACGCCGAGACCGACGAAACTCATTCGAGATTTGGTTCAGGACCCACAGACAGTAGTGACTTCAGGCTCGACGTATGACAATTACGCAAATCTATCACCAAATTTCATTCAGCGTGTGGTCAAACGCTATGAGGGCACGCGATTAGGTCTGCAGGAACTCCACGCAAAACTTCTAACAGACGTGCCTGGTGCTCTTTGGAAGCGATCAATGATCGATGCTCTACGAGTTCGGTCCGCTCCGTCACTAATAAGAGTGGTTGTGGGGGTTGACCCCGCTGTTTCGGATTCGACGGCAGAGGATGCGGACGAGGCCGGTATCCTCATCGTCGGGTTGGCTGAAAACGGTCATGCTTATGTGCTTGAGGATAAGAGTTTGCAGGGTGGTCCTCTCGAATGGGCATCTGCTGCAATAGCGGGATATTGGGAACACCAAGCGGATCGGATTGCTGCAGAGGTCAATAATGGCGGCGAGATGGTCATATTGACGATCAAATCAGTTGATCAGAATGTCGCAACCAAGAAGCTTTGGGCGAGTAGAGGCAAATACACACGGGCGGAACCGATAGCAGCATTTTACGAACAGGGTTTCGTTCATCACGTCGGCGCGTTCGCCGAACTTGAAGACGAGTTATGTAATTGGGTTCCCACCAGCGGAAAAAGTCCTAACCGACTCGATGCTCTGGTTTGGGCTCTTACTGAATTGATGGTGGAAGGTGACGGCGGTTTTGGCGCTTATTCATCTGCGGGTGAATCACGAGGTAGTATTTATCGCCTTGGAGGATAGGAATGCGAATCGGCAAGTTTTACATCGGTAAGAAGCCGATGCCAATCTCAACAGGGACGAGCCAGTCAAGAGCTTCATGGGATTCTCCCTGGCTGAATGCATTCTATGAGGTCCCTAACGATCAGCCATACAAACTCTACAAGCTGATGCGGGATGCTATCCCTTGCCTTGATCTGGCATTAAGTCAAACAGCACGACTCTGCGGAACACTGGAAGTCGTCACGGACGAGCCACTCAAGTCTGATATCGAGACATTTATGGAGAATGTCAAAGTCAATCACGTGCAAAATGGGCTGATGACTGCTCTGCGTTCTGAGATTAGACAGCGCTTGCAATATGGACCTGCTGCGATAGAGATCGTGCCCAACAATGCGGGAGATGACATCTATGCGCTTGCAAACATAGAGAGTGAGACAATTGTCTTCAAGCCTTCGGGCAGAGGCAATTTAGAAGTCGACGTTGCGCAGCGTCAGCAGGGCCAAGGTCTGCCGGTTGTCCTGGATCGAAACTGGATTACTGTCAGTGTTCACGAGGCTGATGCGAACCCGAACGGACGGTCACTGTTTGCAAGCCTGCCGTTCACGGCCGAGATATTCATGAAGATGGAAGAGTCCCTTGGCAAGAACTGGGAGCGCTTTGGCGTTCCTGCGTTTCACGTTAATTGGACGCCGCCCGAGGGATTTTCTGATTCCAGCGGACAAAAGACTGCTGGAATAATGAAGGCTTTCGAGGCTAACTTCAACAAGGCTATGAAAGCCCGCAAGAAAGGCGAAGTGCGCGATTTCTTCACTTCGGGCGCGGTCACAGTCAGTGTTATTGGCGCAGATGGACAGACACTCGACTTTTCTATCGACGGCAAGGCCCTCTTGGAGCAGATTGTAGGCCGCACTGGTCTGCCCTCTTGGATGCTCGGGTTCAATTGGAGCACCACGGAGAGGCTTTCTACACAACAGGCCGACGTGCTGATTTCCTACATCAACTCAGTGCAAGATGAAAGCCTCTATACTGCAAAGTTTATAATTCAACGCTGGTTAGACCTGACCGGACGCGAGGGTGAGTTTGACCTCAAGTGGAATGCTGTGTCTCTACAGGACGCCGTTCAGACCGCCCAGGCCGAATATGCGCAGGCTAATGCCGACAAGACGCGCGAGACAGTCGGAACCTCGCTCTGGCGCAATGGAATCTTTACCCAGGAGCAGTATGCAGAATATGTCTTGGGTGAGCGCTTCGACGGCGAGATTGCCGAGCAGAAAGACACTCCGACGGCGGTTACTGTCTTGGGTCCCTCAGGGGGGATAGACGAGCCAACACCAAACGGCGATCTACAGGACCCTAATCAGGCACTGAGTAACCAGTTGCCGAAAGGGGCAGATGATGGAACATTGCCAAGGTCATTCACTTATTAAGTTTGCCATCAGTGACGCCCAGGCCTCGATTGGAACAGATGAGTCACCAAAGGACCCTCGGATAGCTAAAGCGATTGGCAAATTTCATGCCGACATTCAGGCTCAGGTTGATATTTTAGAGAAGCGCATATGGAGAGCGCTTAAACTTCCCGCGAAGCTATCATCAAAACAAAAAACACGCCAAATAGATTCGATCAGTTTTGAGGCAGAACCGCATTTTGAATATTCGGCTGCACAGCAAGAGCAGATTGACTGGGCTATTGATGACTTCCTGGATGCTATGGCCGGGCGTGACCGGTCGGCATTGGGATTTATCGGAAGCGAGAGTTCCGATGGGCTTATTCAGCAGTGGGATCGTTTTGCATATAGTATTGGGGGCAATCGAGCTGACGAAATAGCTGGGGCCGATGCGACAAAGGCTCTCCCGGACCGCAACAGCGAGGGCGTAAAGAAGATGCTCAACGAGGCGTTTGAGCGGCTTTCAGAGAATGGGCAGTTGCGCCTTGAGGGTGTCAAAGACGATATCCAGGGGATGCTACTCGGCGCTATGGACGCAGGTATGAGTCCGATTGACGTAGGCCGTCAATTATCTCAGCAATTTGATGCATATCGCGGTTGGGAATTTGAGCGACTGGCCAGGACGGAGGTCTCGGCTGCCCAGAACCAAGGCCAAGTAAATGAATTTCAGGCCCAGGGATTCCGTGATGCAACAAGCGAGAAGCCACCATTTCATCCTAATTGCCTGTGCGCATTGACAATCGATGCTGAGAAGAACGCAGTCATATATGACATTGCAGCTACAGCTTGCGAGATTTGCCAGGCATATGTGGGGACCGAGGACCTGTAAAGGAGTTCGATATGGACAAGATCGAGATGAGCCAGAGTGACTTTCTGAAATTGAAGCAGCAGGCTCGTGATGGTGAACGTTACGTGCGCTTCCTCAAGGGTGAAATCCGGCGGATCGGCAAGCTGATCGGAGAACCTGAATCCGCGACATTTGCGACGGAGGGAGCCGATGTATTGAAGCTGCAGCGAGTCCTCAATGAATACAAGAAACGTTGGGATAATTATCGCCCACCTGTCGCTATGTCTCAGATTTCAACGCGGGTGAGTGAACTCCCTGCGGATTCCGAAGCCCAGAAGATTTATGACGGTCTGGGCGTTACCCCTGAGGACGTGGAGCGCTACGGTAAGGGAGGAAAGAAATGAATAAAGCTATTAGTTTCAGCACTGATGACTTTATCGAACGTCCGGTCAAGCTATTTGAGGCAGGGTCCTACCCCGACAAGGATATCGAGGTGACCGAAGACGATCTTGATAATATCGTTGCGAATACCACCGAGGCTCCAATTGGAATCGAGCATGTTCCGACCCCGTTCGATGGCGCAATGGGCATTGTCAAAAATGTCTATCGAAAGGGCAAGGAACTCATGGGGACCTTGCGAACTCCGGCTCATGTCTGGAGCCTGATGGAAGCAGCTAAGGCGAAGAAAGTCTCAGTTACGATTCCTCGCGAAAAGGATCGGCTGCTTGAGGTCTCTATCGTGCAAAATCCGCGAGTTGCATCGGCGTCCGTTTTTGCAGATGGACGCATAACATTCACCGGTTCGGTTGTCCAAATGGGTTGGGATGGCTTGACTGATGATCAGGTAACCTCTCTGTTTCGTGCGAAGCTAGGCACCGGGTCGGACGACTATAGCATTAGCTTATATCCTCTCTATGAGGATTCAGCAATAGTTCAGAAAGGCGATGGGAGATATTTCAAATACCCATTCTCAGTTGTGGATGGGACATTGGTGTTGGGCGAGCCTGTGGAAATGGAACAGGTATGGCAACCAAAGCGCGAAAGCGCAGAAAGGACTACTACAAGTATGAATGCAGAAGAAGTAAGGAAGATCGTCGACGAGGCGATGCAAAGCTTTACAGAGACTCTCAAAGCTCAGTTCTCTGCGCAGATTCAGCCCTTGGTTGATATCTGTAAGTCAAGCGCTGAGGCCGTGGCTCAGTTCCACAGTGAACGCCGGGTCGACAGGGTCAAACAGTGGACTGATGAGGGCAAACTGACCCCTGAGATGGTGCCATTTGCCGAGGCTCTTATGGCAGCCGGAGGGGAGAGCGCGAAGACCTTCGCAGAAATGGTGGACAAGATGCCTGCTAAGCAGACCAAGGACGATGGGGACGGCGAGGGAAGCCAGTTCTCTGATGACATTAAGGGCAAAATCTATGCCGGTCTCGGCGTAACGGCTGAGCAGGTGGAGGGAGGTAAGTAATTATGGCCTGGGCAGCAATTTCGCAAAATCGCGATACCCAAGGAAAGATGGACGATGTCCTCTCACTCAAAATGGCTGCGGTTAAGATTTGCCAGGGAGGCCTCGTAGGGGTAGCTCCGAGCACTGGCTACCTGAACCCTCTCTCCGGGACGGCGAGTATGCCATATTCGGGTGTGAGTTACGAGGGGATCGACAACTCAAGTGGTGCAGCAGGAGACCTTGAATGCCGTGTGAGCCGCAAGGGCGCACACGTGATGAAGTGCTCCGGCGCGGACCAGACATGGCTACAGCAGGAGGTCTATATGGACCTCGGGGCCACGGCGGATAATGCCACGGTTACCAAGACCGCGCCCGCTAATTTGGGCTGTAAGGTCGGTCGCGTCGTTGAGGTTATCAGCGCGACCGAAGTTAGAATCAGCATTGACGGATATGCCGGGGTGACCCAGGCGGCCGCTAGCTAGGAGGGAGACATAGATGCCGATAACCAAAGGTAATGTTCAAGAGGTTCTTCAGGATGCCCTGAAGACCTTATTTTTTATGGCCCTGGAGGCCGAGACTGACAACCAATATCAGCGCATCGTTACCATTGCCCCGAGTGGCGATGGGCGCGACGGAGAGAAGTATGGTTGGCTTGGCCCGACCAAGGGCATGCGCGAGTTCAAGGACCGCAGGGTTCCGCAGGGACTTGTGGCCCACGACTATACTATCAAGAACAAGAAGTGGGAAGACACACTTGCAATTGAGCGCGAGGTCATTGACGCTGACCAGTATGGCCAGGTCAAACTGCGTGTGCAGAGCCTTGCACAGCAAGCTGCTCGATTCAAGGGCAAGCTCGTTCTCCAGACTCTAGCTGCTGGTGCAACAAACAAATGCTATGACGGCAAGTACTTCTTCGACACGACTCACCAGGAACCCAACAACCCGAAGAGCCCGGTTCAGAGTAACAAACTTACCGACGCTCTCAGCAAGAGCTCCCTGATCGCGGCTATCCTCCTGATGGAGGGTTTCAAGGATGAGAATGGCGAACTCCTGGGGATTATCCCTGACATGCTCGTGGTCCCGCCCGCCCTGCAGTTTACTGCACGCGAGCTGCTTGAGTCGGTCTACTATCCGGGGGAGGGCACTACTACGGCTAACCTGGCAAAGAATACCCTCCAGGGTATTGTTGATCTTCAAGTCAACCCGTATCTGACCGACAGCAGCGACTGGTTTCTACTTTGCACCAAGGGCGTCATAAAGCCGCTTATTCTGCAACAGAGTGATGCTGTGGAGCTCCGGTCTCTTGAGGCCGCCTCGGAGATCGGCTTCATGACTGATTGCTATACGTATGGCGTCCGAGAGCGCTTCAATGTGGGCTACGGCTTGTGGCAGAACGCGGTCGGCAGCATCGTCACTTAGACTAATAACCAATTGAGCTAAAGATCATCAGGCGAGGCTTAACGGTCTCGCCTGAATTGTTAGGAGAACACGATGCTTTACAGAGTAAAAGCCATAAAACAACACAAGGGCGAGGACGGCTGGTATGCCGCGGGGCGGTTCTGGTCGGCGAGCGAATGGACCTACATCGATAGGTTGCCGCCGGGGATTGAAGACGATCCTGCGCTGGTTGTCGAGGAGGTCGAGATCGAGGAAGATGCCCAGTCTGAGGCGAAGCCTGAGGCCGAGATCAAGATTGAGGACGATCCAGGCGTGGGTGAGGCCGAGCTTCAGCCCAGACCAGAGGGCGATCAGACACAGTTAGAAGAGGGTCCTACTCCGGATGGCGCAACGGCGGAACCGGAGACGGAGGTAACTGCTTCGTCCGAGGTAGTCGCCGATGGCGAAGTTCAGGCCAGGACTAAAGTCGAGAGTAAGAGCGATGACTCGAAGTCGAAGACTCGGAAGCCTCAATCAGGAGAGGATAGTTAGTTATGGCAACCGTTAAGCCGACCGGCCAGGAAGTGGTGGACGAGGGGCAGTTGCTTCTTGCCTACTTTCCAAAATTTGACACAGAGGACGAGATGATCGCGCTCTGCGAAAGGGAGATCACCGTGGTCGATGCGCTTTATCGCAAGCAACTCGGGGATGTTTACACCGCGGCGAGCGACGACGACGCGATCTTGCTCAAGAACTCGGTAACCTGGGCGACGTTGGCGGTGATTTGGCAGGCCATCACGGCGACCATGATCGGTTTTGTGGGCTCAGACCTTCCTCGGGAGTATATCGACCCGGAGGAGGCCGCCGCGCTGCGGGATGATTACCGTAAACGCGCACAGGACATCTTCGCAATGTATGACATCCAACCCGAGGGAGACGTGGGATTCGCACTTCCCGCTTTTGTGACGAGCACTCCTGACACGGATTCAAAAAGCGGCGGGCTGACTGCTCTCTGGGAAACTCTCGAAGATTCAAACGGGTCTTATCTGCCATGATAAACGTCGGCATACGATCAAATGCTCAACAATTATCGCGCGCCTGGCAGCGTCGAGAACAAGCTATTGCCCCGGAGATGAGGGCGGCCACGGCCAAAGCTACCGCCGCGATCTATCAAGAATCGCGCAAGAACCTGAAAGAGATGATCTACGATAAGCCTATCCCCAACCGCATGGAGACACAGATCGAACGCAAGCGTAAAGCGGACTCGGATGGGCGACGGTTTAGCGCTCGTAAGAACTTCCTGAACTCTCGAACCATGTCAGAGACGCGCGAGGGCAAGAAACCGGCCTGGCATCGGTCAGGCAACCTGCGGCGATCAGAGCGAATGCGGATCGCGTCGGCCTACCTGGGGGTTATCTTCAACGATAGTGGCTATGCGGCAGCTCGTCACGACATGAAATGTCGTTATCCAGCGCCTTGGCGAACACGGGCTATTCAGACTATGGGTTCACAAGCAAGACAATTTTACCGGGAGGGAATCGTGCGCGCTATGCGTGCAGGAATCATTCCTGGAGCATAGGAGGGCAATAATGCCTGCTAATACAGAAGATAAGACCGAGGCACCGAAGACCACGAGTATCGTGGAGCCAAAGGGGCTGGCCATAAAGTTTGATGTCGGGCCGGAAGGAGTGCGTCGGGTCTACAGCAACAATGGCCTCGTAATCGAGACCGGGCAGGAGCTGAGGATAACGTCTCACGACCTGCCGGAGGATTTTCCCTACAAACTGTCGGAGTTGGCAACTCAGCTCAGGCAGATCGAGGGAATGGAGGTGACCGCAATTGATAACCTGGGCTAATCTACTCGCCATGACAGACTCGCTGGGGGTTCAACTGGACCGCATCGCGACGGCGTTCGGCACGGGGGTCGAGGCCGGAGCTATCAGCAAGGCGGCAAAGGTCAACGTCACGCGGGTGCAAACTATCGCCTCGCCGACCGGCGGCGACGACGCATCTACGGCGGCAGACCTGCTGCCCGGCGAACTTCAGCATCTTGAGAATCTGAAAGCGGGGGCGAAGAGCCTCTACGGCCTGCTGGCGTTCTCGCTCAACAATCTGATGGCGCACCTCAGAAATCGAGGTGATGTATCGCACAACACCCTGGACCTGATGGCTACGGCCAACGCGGCGAGGTTTTCCCCGTCATTCGCGGAACTCGCCCGCAGTCAGGGAGTGGCCCTGAGCGCGAACAATGTCTACCCGCCGGTGACGCTGCTCGGCAGCTTCTCCGTCTCGGGCGCGGGGGCCGGAACCTACACTGACGGCGGGCCAATCGACGCAAGCCTTTACGGCGGGGCCGACATAGAGGCTGAGGCCACTGCGGCCTGCTCCAATGTGGCGATCACCGCGGTGGCGACCGATGTGGACGGCGCGTCGACCAACTGCACTGGGACGCTGAACGGCGCGACGGGGACCAAGGTTAACCTGATCGCGGCCAACGGCAAGAAGCTCGTAAACACGGCATCGGTGACGATCACCGGGGGCGCGGCGGGCAATACGTTCAAGATTCAGACCAAGACCGACCGAACGCCGGTAGAATAAGGAGAAGAAAATGTCTGCTGCACAGGAGCTGACTGGGAAGTACGCCCAAGTTAAAATCGGGGGTGTTACACTGATGGACGCCTACGAGGTTACGGTGGAGATATCGAACACGTTCCTGGAGCCTCGTCCATTTGGAAGGTCATGGAAGAAGCGCATCCCGGACGAAGCCGACTTTAGCGTTACCGCTAAGAGATATTCTATTCCGTCAAGCATCGCCGCAGTCCTCGATTTGGCCGCATCGACCCCGAGTGCGGGGGATAATCGGACACCTGCGACCATCGTAGTCTACCAAGACGAGCACGACACCTCGACGCGGATTTTCGAGGGACCAATCTGGGTCGAGAAGGGCACGCTCTCGATGCCTGCTGGGTTGGTTGATGAGGATATATCATTCGTTGCGGCTGATGACCCGGTTTACATCGCGGGCCGATCAATATAAAAAGGAGCCAAACAAATGGCAGATGATAACCCCAAAATAATTTCAAAGGAAGAGTTTTTCAGAGACGGAAGACCGGCTGAGGACGTGTTGTTTCTCCCGGAACTGGGTCCTGACAAGGCCGTTCGCGTGCGAGGTTTTTCGATTGGCGGCATGGCAACGATCCAGGCCGCCTCGCATCCCGTTGATGAGAAGGGCAAGACGCATTACGACTCAAAACAGGACCGCCTGCTGTCCGTCGTCTATATTATGACTGAGCCGAAACTCAGTCTGGAGGACACCGGACATCTGCTTGAGATCGCCGACGGAATCGCCGACAAGATCATCGAAAAAGGGCTGAGCCTTAGCTATCGAAGTCAAGACATGTACGAGGGGCTAAAGACCGCCATGAAACAAAACCCCTACGTGCGACGCCTCTACACCGTCTGCGTCGAGAAGCTGGGGCGATTCCCGGCGGAGCTTGACGCCGTCTCGGAAGAAGAGTTTATGCGATACCTGGCCGCGGCTGAGGTCGAGGCTGAACTGGACGTGGAAGCTCTCAAGGAGAAGGCCCTAGAGGAAGAGACCGAAAAGACGAAAGGGGAGTAATCAAAGATGGGACTGGGCGCAGCGGGAGCCAAGAACGGCGAGAACTTCAACACCTACGTATCTTTGACCGGGGTGGAGACGTTTCAGCGGGGCAGCCGGATCATTGGCGGCTGCTTCAAGGGTATGACCGGGGACGCGAACGCGACCCAGGCTGCGTTCAAGCGCGTCGGAATCTCCGGCGGCGAGATGATGATGGCGGGAGCAATGATATCGGGGGCTGGAGCCGGAATACTTGCCTATATGCACAAGGCGACCGAGGCTGCCGCGATGCAGGCAGCCGCGGAGCGTCGCCTTCGCACTGCCCTTACGGCTTCCGGCAAGGGCGGGGCCGCCGCTGCAAAGGAAGTTGACCGCTACGCCAAGAGCCTTGAGGATACGACCGCTGTCGGCGATGAACAACTCATCAACGCGGCGGCTGTCCTTGCGAGTTTCCACATGGGCTCAAAGGAAATCAAGGACTACCTGCCCCGAATGCTCGACATGCAGGAGGGACTCAAGAAGCTCGGGGGCGAGGAGATGTCGCTGGAGCAGATCGCCATCATGCTCGGCAAGGGCCACATGGGGATGATAACAGCCCTCCGCCGGGTCGGCGTCATGGTGGATGAGAACCGCTACAAACAGATCGGCTACAAGGCCATTCTGGAGGAGCTCGACAAGAAATTCAAGGGCCAGGCAACCGAGGCGGCCAAGGGCTACGGCGGAGCGATAGAGCAACTCGATGTCGAGATAAATAGTCTTAACGAGTCCATGGGTGCAGGGATGCTACCGATCCTCACGTCGACCAACAAGGTTCTGAAACCGCTCGTCAAGAGCTTTACGACCCTCAATGAGCACACCGGCGGTGCGGCAGGCGCGATTTTGTTTGCAGCCGGGGCTCTCGCGGTAGTCGGCGGCGGGATCACACTCATCATGCCGGGTCTACAGGCCCTGCGAAACATGTGGATTGAGATCGCGATTGCGGCTCGTGGCGCGGGCGCAGCTCAGAAAGCCGCCGCAACGGCCGGAGCTGGATCTGGAGCAACTGCTGCAGCCTCTGGGGCAGGCACAGCCACCGGCGCAGCTGCGGCAACCGGGGCGGGCGCGGCCGGAGCAAAATCCGCGGCATCGGCAGGCTTTAAGGGTGTAATTGGCAAGGTTCTCGGCAGCACCATCGGTAGAATTGGTGTCGGAATTATCGGTGCTTTAGCCGGAGGAGCCATATCGAGCGCCACCAGTAACGACAAGGACATCGAGAAGTGGGCTAAGACCCCCTACGGCTCCAAGGCGCGAGTGTGGGGAGGCCTCAAGCTTCTTGGCGGCGGTGCCCTCGGCGGCGGCGTGGCGGGTGCAGCGGCTGGATACTCGTTTGGAGGTCCTTGGGGCGCGGCGGCCGGGGCTGTCATCGGCGCAGTCAAGGGGATGTATGATGCCAAGAGCAAGTGGGAAGACGTGCAAAAGAAGGTTGATTCTGAGCGAGGCACAACGGGACAGATCAACCCCAAGAGTCGAACCAACGAACTGCTTGAACAGCTCGTAAAGCTGGGCAAGGATCAGAAGGCCATCCTGATCGGCGGCGGCAAGCGAATGCAGGGGCGATATAATCAGGGCGATCTGATGCGTGCTCTTTACGGCGCGATGGGGACGGGGGTCATCGGATGAGCGACCGATATCAGCTACAACTAGATATTCCTTACGACGTCCTCATCGAGGAGGGGTATCAGAAGAGTCGGCTGTGCAAGGACCTTCGCACGGGACGGTCCTTGCAGATCGGCTCTAATTGTATGCTGGAACCCAAGACGGGGACCCTGATGCTAAAACCACTCAATCTCGACCCGGTGGCGTGGTACTCGCCAAGCACGGACGGCCTGCGGCTACACGCTGCGGCGATGTCCCTGGCGGCAGATTGCTGGCATGAACATCCGCAGGTGCTGCCGGCCAACAGCGGCACGCACTCCATCATGTCGACGGGCGGCGCAAACTTTGGACTCATAAACACGTTGCTGTCCGTCGCGATAGCAGATTTGCCCAAAGCCAGTCTGGAGTCAGGACATGAATTAGTGCCGGTTATCGTGAGCAAGGACTCATATCCCGTCAATCAGGGCTATCACCTGGGCATCGAATCGACCGCCTATTTTGGAACATTTGCTCATGACTATCTAGGTTTTAAGTTTGGCGATTTTATGCTTCGAATGCATACAGATGGTGGGACCGATCTTATGTGGAGCACGGATGGCTCCTGCGACCCCTCTCACTGGGTGCACGTAAAGGAGTTTGGAACATTCGCTGACCCGAAAGGCATGTCGAGCAGTATTATCGGTTTTATACCCAACGCGGCTATGCACCTTTACATCATCCCATTTGGGCGCGGCAACATCCTCTTCATGATGCAGAGCGGGGGCAAAATATTTCACGACGTCTACACGCATCACGAAGCGACCATTGTCGACAACACCTACCAGATCACCAAGGCTGGCAAGTTCGGGGTCTATGTCGACGGAAACGACTCGCACGCGGTCAAATTATCGGTGTCGTTGATCGGCTATCCGACGAGCGGGACGTTTACTGATACTCAAGATCAGCTGCCCTACTTTCCGACGCAGATGCCACTTGTCACGGAGATATGGTCTCGCACTTACGGTACTCCCGCAGTGACTTCGGAGGTGCTAGATGCTGATGGGAACGCTTTTGTAGCTGATGGTACGCGGCGAACATTTAAGACAAAATTAACTTTATCGGGTGATGGAACATGCACGCCCTGGGTCGACGGATACCACCTAGTGTTTCCTGAGCTAGTCGGGCATAGGACGCCGACAGTCATCACTATCCCCGAGAGCAAGATTTTAAGCCTGCGTATCGAAGACGGCAAAGACTGGGATTCGCAGACGCTTACGGCAGAGGTGATGGACGATTTTACCGACTCGGCGATTAGCGATCTGACGTGGCGCACCCGACTTAACGGCAAGCTGGTGATCGACGGCGTCGACTACATGCGGGTTATGTTCTCCAAACCCAAGACCACTTGTCGGCGACAATACAACCGGATCACGCTCACAGGAGTCAACTACGGGGTCTTTCGGCTCACAAAGAAGCGCTTTCTATGGTCGGCCAGCTACGGAAACCTCAGCGTCACCGATGCTCTCAATTGGCTTCTGCGGCTGTGCGGCTTTCCTGACGAGAAGATATCCATAGAGGCGTGTGCGACGCTTCTTCCGCAGTCCAGCTTACAGGGGCAGGACACGGACGACCCAAAGGAAAAGGACAGCCCGGGGTTCAAGTCGCAGCCGGAGCCCAACACGCCTGTGCGGGAGTTCTTTGAGTACATTATAGAGAACTTCTCTCCTCACTGGTTGGCTCGCTATCGTGGAAATGGTTATTGGCAAATTGGAGCCGATACGACGCCAACCTCAAGCCAGGGCGTTATTCAAAAGCTGCCTACTCTGCAACAGATAATGAACGGCGAACCGTGGATGAGCGAGGAATATGAAATTGAGGCCGAGCCGCCGGAGTGCAATTCTCTGTATGTGATCGGCAAGACGGACAAGGGCGACACCATCGCCAACGAGGCCGTCAACCCCATCAGCATCGAATGTGCGGAGAACCCCAAGCCACTCAGCTACGTGGGGGAGCGTGATCAGGCCGTTCTGATCAACTTCGATCTTAACACCATGGCCGCGCTGAACGACTGCCTGACCAAGATGGCCACAGAGGGCTTCCGTCCGTATATCACCGTGTCTTGGCGAGGGCCATTTAACTCCGACTTGGCGATAGGCACACGTTGGACCTTAGAGGGGGTCTGCGACGTCGAGATTGTTGAGCTTTCGACCGACGCCGAAAGTATCAAGGCGCTAGAGACGACCGAGAGCACCACCTACACGGGGAGGGTCATACTGTGAGAGCGCAAAAAGTCTTTTTGGCCAATTTGAGAGAGCGCTACGCGAGAGAACTCGCTCTGGATACGCGGCGGGTCAAGATCACCGCAGCCCAGAACCGCCCGGCGAGCTACGTCACCCAGGCGATCCAGCAGGGCGACATAACCTGGGGCGACCGCGTGGAGCTTGAGGTGCGAAACTAATGTCGTACCTACTCGTAAATAACAACGTTGGCACACTTTCTTTGAGCGCGTCGGGCAGCGCGATCTTGCTATACGACCTGTCTGACCGTCCCGATGGCGGGGTGTATCTGGATAATGTTTCGTGCGGCTCGGTCGGCATATCGCTGGCGGGAAAGTCGTTTAGCATTGGGTCTTGCGTTTGGCAAGACCCCTACATCTACGACGAAAATCATGTGATAATCGGCGGCGGCGATGTTCACAGGGGTCATACCCTGCGCTGGGACGGCGGCGGCGGCCCGGGGTCGTTTAGCCCCGATGAGGCGATAGTTGTTATTGATGGCGGCGGGGGATCGTTCAGCGTATCTTGCAGCGGGACTTTACGTCGTTACGCGGATTTTACGCAAAACGCCTCTGGAGGACTGTATCCCGGCAAGGGCCGCGTCGGGTCTGCTGCCAACATCATGGGCGCGAGCATGGTAACGGTCAAGGATGTCTATACGTCCCTGCATTGGGTGGTCTCGATGGGCGGTCAGACCGTGGAGTTTGACACCACGTATCCAGATGGGGCAACAAATCAGCAGATAGAGGCCTCGTGCTCACTGCTGTACCCCGACGGCAAGATCACATACAGTGACGGCGTATACACCGTAGAGGAGGGCCTGCCAAACAAATCGGTTGCAACGTCGATGACCACATATGCGTCGGCAACCTATTCACGCTCGACCGGCGTATGCGCGTGCACGCGCTCGGATTCGTGCACGGTCTATGACTATGGTGGTAGTGGCGGCTATCTAACAGCCGAGGTGAATGTCGGAAACGGCAGTGTGTCATTACGTGCAGCATGCACACTGGAGGACAGTCACGGTAAGGCGATGGCTGCCATTCACGATTACTGCGGAGCATACACAGTGGACTATGCCGGGCAAGTGCAGAACATGGACGGCGAAGCTCGCAACGACATTGTGATCCTGACAAACGAGAAGCATGTAGGCGATACCGAGTTAATCGAATTTGACTCTGACGGAGGGACAATTACATATACCGGTATGGTCAGCTTCCTCGGTTCCGTCTGGGACTCCAGCGGCACGGAGGAGCGCTTTCTGAACGCGACAGACGGTGACTTGCCGAACAGCATTGCGGCGCTCACAGATTACCTAGAGCACGGACATCTGATAGCGAAGAACGTGCCGAGTGTGTGGGGGGAAACAGCTCAGAATGATTATGTGGAAAGCGGCTTTGTGGTGCAGGAGGGTTATGGCAACATTATGATTGCCGCAGGCGTCGCGCACATTGGCGGAAACACGGCGACACTCTCAGAGGACGCTTACTATAATCACCCAGATTCGCGGGATATCTATATCGATATCGACAGTTCCGCGACGCTGCTTTATACCGTCCTCGCGAACGGCGCGACTGCTCCGGCTATTGCGTCGGGCACATTGCGGTTAGCAAAAGTCGTCACAGGCGAAAACCTTGCCATTATCTCTATAACTGATTTGCGTGTGTTCAAGAACAATTATACAAAGAGCGGGGAACATCCATCCCACCCGTGTTGGCAACCGTTCCCTCAGCAGATGCGCGATGACAACGGAAACCCGATGTATACGTCGGACGGCGAGCCTTTATGGGCGACGGACAGCCCAGCATATTACGATACCGAAATACTTGTCCGGTGCAGTGACTTTGACACCGCCGACGCGCTGCAGTTTGATTTTGTGTCAACGGGGTTGGTTGCCAATCCGCCATTGCAATTTATAACGCCGACGTGGGCAGCAAACAACTGCACAACAGACGTGGTAGATAGCACACAGCATGTAACAGTCGGTGAGGGTGTGACTGCAGCCTATATCGAGGACTCCGATATGCTCTCGGACAACATCCGTCTGACCGGCACACGGTTTGCTGTCGTCAAATGGCGGGCGAGCGTCAACGGCGCGACCGCAAAACTCAACATCGGACAGCATCGATGGGACTTGGTATACGATGAGGGTGTTGATTGGGAGTCCGGCGGGTCATACAAGCAGGGCGATCATGTCTTATACAACTCGATTGTCTATACCTGTATGCACGCCGTTGGCTCATCGACTGCACCTGACCTTGATCTTGGTTGTTGGCTGCCATACCACGCATCGTTTATAGACCTGTGCAGACCGGACAGCGCCGGGGAGCACGAGGTCAGCACTCAGCAGTCCATCATTCCCTACGAGCAGCCGTTCGACAAACGCCTTTGGGATGACGTGGACGAGAGAGCGAAGCGGAACAACGATTCGACCTATGACTGGGAGTTTCCGGCAGGTTGGGGTGTTGGGCGAATTGTTAGCCTCAAAATAGAGTGCCCGACACCTGATTGCGAATACTGGCTTGAGCACGTCCGGCTCTACAGGCGCACGAGTGCCGAGGGCGGATTTGCAGCAGTGTTTGTGTTGCCCCATCAGCCCGCCTGGAACGATATTCGAGATATTTACGATCCTGCATGGCCTAGCACAGGCGTAATCACGCATGATCCGGCGAGCGGCTATCCGGATGACGAGATCGCCACCATACCAAAATTATACTTGATCGTGGACGGCGCGGTCATATGGGAACTCTATGCAGGCATTTGCAGCTATCACCAGGCCGCCCCGCCTGATTACGATATGGTGTATACGTTTTTACCGGAGCGCATTCGCAACATATCGGCGCCGGGCAGTGGTTGGGGTGGTTGCCCACAGGATGATTATGCAACTCCGGCAAATTTTCCCCTCAACGGTGTCGTGACGATCACGCCCAAGACGAGCTGGGGTCAGAATGCTTGGGCGCAGGAGAACGACTTCGCCACCTGGCTTGAGAGCGGTATACATTACGCTGACGCTAACGGTCATGTCGGCTTGGATTTACAGCCCTGGGTATCGGCCTGGTCACACTTCCCCGGATCGACCGGGAAGGTGAACTCGTTTCAGAAGCAGTATCGCGGGCAAATATGGGGACTGGCGTGGAAAACAAATGGTAGGCCGGGCGAGGGGGACGTGCAGATCGCAACGCCAAACGCCTCGCCAAGCTATATTGAGACCACCACAGCTCAGTCTAACGCATGCGGATTTTTTCAGTCTGTGGCGGTAAACACGGAAGGAATGGTGACTGCTAGGGGGGGTGGTGATGAAAAACCGACCAGCCTCTACGTCGCCAATCGATTATGGACGCGGGTCGCCGGGCTGATCGTATCCGCTGGAAAGATCGCCCTGGATCATCGGCATAGTCGTAAGACCGGGGTCGGGGCCCTGGCCATGGCAACTGCTGATCGCATCTCAGTCTTTCAGACATACGACTGCGGGATGACGCACTCGGAGGAGCGCGTGCTTGAGCTATCCTCGGACGTGAGAAGTCCCTGCGTATTTGAGGTTCCCGATGGGCGTGGCGTCTGGGGAATCGCCTGGACCTCCGGCAGCGATACCAAGGCTGCCTATAGTCGGGACGGGTTCATCAGCAAGGAGGTAAAGACATTGCTCGCAAATGTTAAGAACGTAAGGGTAGTCGCCCACCCCTTGACGGGGGTGGTGATGGCCGTGGGACTAAACTCCGATAGCAATCTTGTGGCCTACCGGTCGCATGACGCCGCGCTTACATTTTTTGGTCCCTACACCATCGCTTCGGCCGTCGATGAGCAAACACCAGCCTTGGACGCGGTGGCAGATGCGCATGGATCGTGGCGGGTGATGTATCAGAACGCCAATGGGGACAATTTGCAGTATTACAGCCTAGATAACGGCGAGCACTGGCAGTCGCTGAGTTAAAGTATTTATTCTAGGAGGGGTTGAATGCCTGCATCCGAACGCAATAACCTATCTGATCATGACCTGCTCGTCACCGTAGCTGGTGATGTTGGACACATAAAAGAGCAGATTGATCAGATAATCGATGGTGATATTCCGAGCTGTGCAGTGGAGAAGAAACGCATGGAGACAGCCGAACAACAGATCGAAAAGCTCTGGAAGACTCGCGCATCGGCGATCAGTCTCAATCTGCTCTGGGGAATATCAGTCACTCTCTATGGCGCTCTCATCGTGTATCTGATATCACGTTGACATTCCGCACAAAATACTCAACATCGGCTTTACTGCCCGACCTCTCCGGAGGCGGGCTTTTTTATTGACTGGAGGGTCAACAATGAAAGTCAACCTTACAAAAACAATTGCGCTGATCGGCACGTTGCCGACAATCGTAAGCTCGGTCAAGGAGCTCGTTACTGAGTTTGAGGACGACAAGTCCACTGGCGTGGAGAAGAAAGCGACAGTTCTCAAGGCGCTTGAGATCGGAATGGAGACAGGAACAATGCTCCTCGATGTCCAGCTTCCTACCGAGGCGGTGATGGCAATCGCAGGCAAGCTCATTGACCTGATCGTCGAGGTCAAGAACAGAATCGGCGAGTTCACACACAAATCTGCCACGGCCACTGCAACTGCCGTAATAGGCACTGCGGCTGCGCAGTAGGCAAATTGTTCCGAAGGGTACCGTCGTGATGACGGTACCCTTCGGAACCATGGTCATGATGACCACGGAGGAGGTTATCTTGCAACCCAACTTCATTGAAAAACCTGCAGCAAATCTCAGTAAGCGAAAGCAAAAGCCACTCTTGATTGTGCTTCATCATTCCGGTGGAAATGCTCTGGGTGACCTGAACTGGCTCACAAAGGCAGTATCATACGTGTCGGCTGATTTCTACATCACCAAGGATGGAGTGATCTATAAGCTCAATCCTCAGTTGTCGGAGTATTACACCTGGCATGCGGGAGTCAGCGCGTGGAACGGGCGCAAAAACATCAACGATATCTCGTTCGGCATTGAGCAGGAACACAAAACAGGCGAAGCGTGGACTACAAAGCAAGTCCAGGCTGCGGCTCGCTTGTGCGCTTGGCTGATATCAAAGTTCGGTCTGTCGCTCGCCGACCACTGCATTCAGTCTCACGCGGCAGTCGCCACTCCGAAAGGCCGCAAAACTGACCCGGAGAATTATCCATGGGAGGCTTTCGGGAAGTTGGTCAGAGGTTATCTGCAGTAGATTATTAATGGGCAGGGAGTAGTGTCTCTGCCTCTCTTTTTTTGCATCATTAAGCGAACAAGTGTTCGAGCTTTTGGAGGTAATTATGTCCACAAAACTTCATTCCCCAATTCAGTGGTTTGGCGGCAAGCAGCTGCTTGCCAAAAAGCTTCTTCCACTCTTCCCCGAGCATCATACCTATGTCGAGCCGTTCGGCGGAGGCGGCTCGCTACTATTATCTAAGGACCCCAGTCCGGTTGAGGTATACAATGATCTTGACGGCGACCTGGTCAATTTCTTTCGAGTCCTCCGCGATCCGACCCAGTTTGCCGACTTCTACCAGCGCGCCTGGCTCAGCCCTTACAGCCGGGAGGAATACAATTTCTGCCGCCAGCATCTCAATGATGACACCGATCCGGTTGAGCGAGCGCGCAGGTTCTTTGTGCTGGCCAGGTTCAGTTTCAGCGGTATAGTCGGTAATGCTTTCGGCCTGGGTGTTACTTCTTCATCGCGCGGGATGGCCGAAAAAGCGTCGGCCTACAAGAATGTGCTCTGTATGCTTCCGCTCATTTCTGAGAGGCTCAGCAGAGTAGAGATAGAGTGCTACGACTTCCGCCGGATTCTCAAAATATATGACACGCCGGAGACGTTTTTCTATCTCGATCCACCTTATGTGCCGAGCACTCGCCGCGCTGGCGGCTACCGGCACGAAATGACGGAAGAGGACCATCAGGACCTGGTGGAGCTGCTGCGGCATGTCAAGGGCAAAGCAATGCTTTCCGGCTATCCCAACGAGCTATACGACACTCTCGGCTGGCAGCGGCAGGAGTGGGAGGTCAACTGCAAAGCTGCCGGACGGACGCGGGCAAGCGGGCTGCAGGGCGTTGGGGCGATGGGTGAGAGACAGAAGAGGATAGAGTGTGTGTGGAGGAATTACTAATTATGTCCATACAATAAAACCGCCAAAGATGCAAAAAAAGAGGCATCCATCCTGACACGATTTGACATTAAGCCAGTATTGTAATACATTAAGTGCATTGACTGACGCTGGCAAGTTTTCTGATAGAAAGACTTGTTCGGGGGCAAAATGAACGTTCACAAGAAAGAAGCCGTTAATATACTGTCCGAAGCTCTTACAACAATCGGTTACCCCTCAGAAGCTTTGGAACGAGACTTTCCAGTCCCCGTACCTATCCAAAAAGTCCGGGTTAATGTCGACTTAGTCGCTTTTGGTGATTCATTACGTAAAGATCAACAGACCGCATGTATAACAGGCACCTGGGTGGATTCATCCAAGGCAGTGGGAAAAGTTCTAGAGCCGTCTCTGTATCTGGCGAGTCCCATCGCTGCTTTGCTAAGCCCTCGCGAGACTACGTTCTATACAGTTCACTCTAATGCTCATCATATCCCCAAGCCGGTAAAAATCGGCTATGATAAACTTGAGCGATTCCTAAGGGACAACCTTGCAACATTCGAACCTCGCACTTTATTAAAGGCGAAAACCCGCAATCACCATTATCTTCAACACTCGCTGTTTGATTTCGACCCTGATCTACTTGCGTACGCACTTAATATTACCGGCAATCTGCTTAAGGAACGAGTGGAAATGGCGGTGGCCGAAGGATCGCGGATGGACAGGAAAGTATTACTAGATGAGCATCAAGTGTTGGAGGCTACGATTCGTCTTGTAGCTGCACAAGCAGTTGCTGAGAAGGCCCCAAACCTACTCGAATCAGATATGAGAAGAGCATCCGTTCGGGAATTGCTGCCATGTGTCCGTCGCCTATTTCCTCACTATTTTCCGCCGGAAGCGGAGGAGGTATTGGATTATAGTGTCTTGGATAATATGCTAACGACTCTCAGGTGCGGAATGTCTTTTCGGGCACTTACAAACGAGGTATTGAGCGACGTATACGAGAACGTCTTTCTTACACCACATGATAAGTACCGTAAGAAGTACGGCATTCACTATACGCCGACAGCTCTTGCTCGCCAGATATTGCAATGCGTTCCGCTGGAAGAGTTGCCTCGGGAACAGAGAACAATTCTCGATCCTACATGCGGTTCTGGAACATTTCTTCGTGCAGCATATGACCGTTTGGAGCAGCTTCTGCCCAAGTGGTATACACCGTCTGAGCGCCATGAATATCTGTCCCAGCACATACTCGGCATAGATGCAGATCGCGTTGCGAAGGAAATAGCGACAGTCTCTCTGATCCTGCATAGCCTTCCATCAGGGAACAACTGGAAAGTGAAGTGCGGGTATTTTCCCCAGGATTTCGACAATTCACTCAGACCATCGATCATAGTTGGCAATCCTCCATTTGGTGGTGATGCGGAGGACGGTGAGTCCCAAGTGCAGCGTATGCGCGAACTTAGGTCTCGTTCCGAAGAACGTGCATCTGCTTTCTTGATCAGCAGTTTGAATATGCTGGCCGATGATGGCTTTTTGGCCATGATACTGCCAGAGACATTCCTGGATAGCAGCACAAGTGCTCAGCAACGTCGGCTGTTACTGGATAAGGCTGAGATATTCGAATTGTGGCATCTGCCACGGGACGTGATGCCGATGTCATCAGCATCGACCGTGGTCATGTTCGTCCGTAAGATACGGCAGACTCCACAATTCGCCTTTCCCGTCAAAGTTCAATGGACGGTTCATAGGGAGGATGATCGAGAGGCACTCCTCCAGCATGGACGGCCAACTTTCTCAGAGGTCTCATTGGCGGCTAAAGAATGGCGGGATTCGTGCGTGATTTCTACGCTACCTCTCGGTGAGATGTGGAGTCGGCTTTGCGAGAGAGGTGTGTTGTCAGATCGGGCCAGCGTCTTTAGCGGCCAACCCCCTACTGGGGGGCGATTCAGCAAACGAGAGTCCGGTCCCCATTGGCGAAAATGGCTCGGAGGGCAAAAGTTCCTTGCGGCATTTTGCTCTAACTGGTCTGAGCAGGATCGGCTCTATGCCGAGTTCCCCGGAACGTTTACAAAACCAATATCGTTGGGTGTCTTGAACCGCATGTCAGAGTCAAAAGTGATCGTTAGCGCACGCGCTATACCCGGCGGGAATCCATGGCGACTGTATGGTTGTGTGGATATAGCTGGCTTGGTTCCATCCAACTACATGCACTGCATTGTGCCTAATGAAGGAACCGAAACGACACTGGAAGAGATTGCGGCAGTTGTAAACGGCACCGTTGCCAACGCTTGGGCCTATTTTCGAGGAGCATCGCGGTCGGTATCACCGGTTTTGGTGGAACAGGTTCCTTTCCCTTGCTTCGATAAGGTTCAGCAAAATCAGATCGTTGAACTGGTTCGCCGCCTCTCAGAGCTAAGTCTGTTTGGCACGCACGAACCGGAAGATCGAAGAAAGCTCTTCCTTGAGATTGACTTCATACTTAGGCAAGCCTACGAGCTTAGCACCTCAGAGTGTGCCTTCTTGGACACTCTTTTCGCTGGGTTTGGCCCACCTAAAGAGAAGTGGATGATGGACACACCACTACCATCTAATGAGCCACAAAGGCCGGGAGGCGAACCAGTTCCCATCGTTGGAGTTGTAGAGGACTTGGATGTTACAAACCGTCGAATGAGAATCTGGGTGAGCAGCAGTGATATTGATGACGAAGCTGTATGGATTGCAATTCCTACTGAATGCTCAGGATGGTTACTAAGAAAGGAATCCACATTTTCTGCTGATCTATTGTACTCAAAGCATCACGAACCAGTCTTAATGTGTATTCAGCCTTTAGATTATGGATATTTAAACAACGATGAACTGCTTTCGGGCATAGGTGACTAGAATCATGCGGCAAACCAAAACAAATACAGTATTTGAGGCCGTATTTTTTAATGTGGGGCAAGGTGACTGCTCAATGGTAATTGACTATGGTGGCAAAACTGCAGCTATGATTGACTGTGCTAATGCCAAGCCCACTATTGAGCGACTTACTGATCTAAGCAAGAATGGTATCAAGCTTGATATGATCGTACTAACACATTGCCACGAAGACCACTATGCTGGGTTCGTAAGAGTTCTTAGTAGTGTGGATATTTCTGCGCTTACTTATTTCATTCTTGGCCTATCTTATAAACGAGACACGCGAGCAGGAAAACGATCACGATCTGTGATACAAGGAATCAGACAAACAATCGCTCAACATTGTAAGGCAAAACCGACATTTCTACTCCCTAATGGGTCTATACAGCTTGGGAACATGAGTGTAAATTCCATCTATCCGGATGAAAACGACATTCTTGATATTGGGTTTGGTGATTTTTATACCACTTCTGTATGCAATGATATAGGAACGGTAGTGAAAATATCATATAAAATAGATGAAAAGACATATGGGATTCTCGTTGGTGCCGATAGTCAAGCCGAGGCTTGGGGTAGGATTTTATCTAATGGTTTTGACCCACAAGCCAATGTGTTTCGCTTTCCACACCATGGTTCTGATTTTTCGAATGATCAAGTGTCCGTCGATGATGTATTGAATGCAATCCAACCCGAATATGTCGTGATCTCAGTTGGTTCTATTAACAAATACAAACACCCTTCCGAAAGCGCAATACGGGCAATTTCAAAATGTCAATATGTCAAAAAGATACTTTGCACTCAGGCGACACATCTCTGCAGTGGCAATTCAAGTGACACTAATGTGCCTTGCGCGGGAGATATATCTTTCTGTTTCAGTTCTACAGGTATTCAAGTAACACCTGACGATCACGATCATGCTTGCAGAATAAAGTGTTTTTGTTCGCCAATTTGCAAGTGACTGCTATGTAAAACCAATGTGCATCGAGTCAATCAAACCTGCCATAATGCACATATACTTTTTGCATTACTTCTGACTGACAAATGTTAAGTTTGCAGCTCAATTGCTATCTACGTACTGACGTTGTGAAGAACAAAAGATAATTAGTGGCATCCGGGCATACTGCTGCACTACTGGACTACAATCCCTGAGAACTCAGACATAGACGAGATCAAAACCAGGCTGCGAGTTGTTTTGAAAGAGAAGTTTGCATATTGATAGAAAGATATACAATCCCAATGAGGTCCTCCATAACAGCTTACACAGGAGCAATCTGCCGGATTTGCTTGACGACGTGGTCGGTATTAAGAGAACTACGCTGCTCTACACCCATGCTTACGTTTTTTTTGTTGGGTGTAAGATATCAGTAGCGAGTTTGAATAATCATACTCCAGCGCTCCTTACAAAGCTCCTCGCCCCTGCGGAGCGAATGCGCTCGGCAAATGGCTTTACCTGTCAGTGCGATACGAGGAAGAAAGTGGCCATCTGATATGGCAGAATAAGTTACGCCGATCTAAACCCATGCCCGCGTTTCTTGTTGAGTGTAGCTGTGAAGCGAAATGAGGTAGGGAATATACATATACCCCGGTTCCCCTTGGGACCGCCATGCTTCTCACCAATAAGCCCTTGGATCGGTTATCGTTCCCACGAGCTTTTTGCATTCTGGGTGGCTATTTCCGAATCCGGCAAACCTCAACCACTCAGTTATATCAACTTCCAGCGGACCTTCTCACTTATTTAGGTAAAAACCTGCGCTTGAGTCCCCAGCATCCAAGATTAAACCCCTTGCGCACCGGATTATTGTGCACCTAAATGAATACAGGCAGCCATCTTATGATTGTGCACGTGATCAGATAGGGATAGGTTTCTTCGGGGATTACTCTGTAGCGATGCGCCATTTGTTGGTTGATTAGTTTCGGGATTCGGAAATCGCCACCCAGGAAAGATAGTATTGTTTTTGATAGTATTGTTTTTGTTGACAACCTGGCTGATTGTGGATAGAATGTGGGCATATTGTTGAGTTATTTTCCTTTTTGGCTGAATGTCCAGCAGCTCTTGGAAAATGCTTCTAGATATAACAAATAATATTAGGAGCTGTTGAATTGTTTCTTCGATTCTTGAAAGCAGTGGGTTGGCGTTATCCAAAATCAATTTTTACCGTGCTTGGTGCATTTTGGCTTGTAATTGATCCAGCCATCGGATTAACAGGAAAATCGATCAATCTAAAATATTGGCAGCTACTATTATTTTCGGCGATGGCTGGCATTTTGTGGATGATTATTGATGGCTATTATATTTCTGGCTTCTTCAGGAAAAGCATCCAGATAATGAGCAACGGCTTTGATACGAAAATCATTGTGGAATTTGCAGACATGTTCTGCAATAACGGATGGAAAGCAATTGCCGTTAATGATTTTTTTGATAGCATAGTGGATAACAAGCATATAGCAGAAAGAAGTGTGCATGGCAATGTACTTAAAAAATATTGGGGTGGAAACATAAACGATTGGGATACCCAAGTAGCAGAGCAGTTGAAAACTATTGATTCTACTACTGTTTCCCGTGCAAGTGGTAAGCAACAGAGATATGATATTGGCTCAACAGCAGCTGTTACAACAGGTGGCAATAAGTTTCTCTTTGTGGCTCTCACACACACAGATATTAATACATTGCAAACAAAAGCGGATTCGTCTGATCTTAATAAAGCTCTCAGGGGATTATTGACAAAAGCGCGTTCTGTATGTGCAAATGAACCAATCAATATTCCTCTCATGGGCTCTGGCTTAGCAAGAACGGGTATCAAGAGCAACATACTCGTCGATCTTATTCTAACAGCTGTATTTGAGGAGACAAAGTTTAACAAAATCTCAGATGAGATTCGAATAGTATTACCTACAGTGAAGATGTCAGAGATAAACCTTATATCAATAAAGCAAAATTGGAGCTAGTAATGGCATATCGAAACGGAACATACATAGCTTTTGATGGGCTGGGAGAAACAAATCCAGTACTTTCAGATTTCAAGTATTTTGCCGACATTAAAGCTTGGAATGCTAATAATAATATAGAATTTGCATATGTTGACAGCCATGAAAAAACTTATGCTGTTAGGGATACAAGTCTCGATGCGACTCTCGAGTCAAGGATTAAAGAGCGCCTTTCCTATTCAAAAAATATGGTTGTAATACTTAGTTCTGATACTCGTAAATCAGGGAGCAAACTCTCATACGAGATCGAAAATGCTGTCGATAATTATAAACTACCGCTGATTATAGCGTATGTTGAATATAAGGCGATTGCTGACCCGCAAAAGCTCTCGAGTTACTGGCCAACAGCTCTCAGTAAAAGGATTAATAATACAACCGCCAATGCAATTCATATACCTTTTGCTAAAAATGCGCTTCTTGATGCTATTGGACAATTTGATGTACTTAGCATGAAACTAAATGGCAGTGTTAATCATTATTCACACGAAGCTCATGAAGCATTTGGATACCTAACATGCTATGACACATTCTGTAATATTCGCAAGTAAGTGTAGATGGAATATTTTCTGGGTGGCAATTCGCAAATTGCCACCCCAACACCTAACCCCTAACACCCATCACCCAATCAACATCTCCTTCACCCTCTTAAACCCCTTCGCAAGAACCTCAATCATATCCTCGACCTCTGAGATCACACGCGAGGGCGTGGAGACATTTATAGTGAGCTTATCCGTCTGGAAATAGTGCGTGCGGTGCTGGCGGCCAATCTCAAGGCAGACGCTCTGTGTCAGGCGCACGCCATGGCCGAAGTGGACAATCACCTGTTTTTTGAGGGTAGATATGCTTGCGATCCCAAGCTCATAACAGCGCAGGCGGAGCCTTAATATAGCGAGCATGTTCCATACGGCCCTCGGCGGGTCGCCGAAGCGGTCTTCAAGCTCGTCCTGCACAGCCTGCACATCATCCTTGCTCTTTATGGCTGCCATCTTCTTATAGAAAAGGATTCGATGCGCCTCGGTGGGCATATATCCCTGCGGGATGAATGCGTCCACAGGCAGGTCCACGGGCGGCAGCTCGATCTCACTGACTTCCTCACCCTTAAACTCCGAAATAGCCTTGGACAGCAACTGGCAGTAGAGATCGAATCCGACAGCGGCCATCTGACCGCTCTGCTCGGCGCCGAGTATATTACCCGCGCCGCGGATTTCGAGGTCACGCAGTGCAATACGATATCCGCTGCCCAGACCCGTGAACTCCTTGATAGCGGCAAGCCTCTTCTCGGCGATCTCGCTCACCACCTTGTCCGGCCTGTAGAGCAGATAGGCATACGCCTGCCTGTCCGAACGCCCGACCCGCCCCCTGAGCTGATATAACTGAGCCAGACCGAGCTTATCTGCGTCATTTAGTATGATCGTATTTGCGTTCGGGATGTCCAGACCGCTCTCGATGATGACCGTGCACACCAGGATGTCGAACTTGTGCTCGTAGAAGTCCATCATTACCCGTTCAAGCTCGCTTTCAGGCATCTGACCGTGCGCGATATCGACCCGGGCATATGGGACCAGCTTTTGCACCTGTTCCGCCACATGACCGATGTTCTCGACCCGGTTATGGACGAAAAACACCTGCCCGCCGCGGTCGAGTTCACGCACGATAGCGTCGCGCACGATATCGGACTGAGCCTCACGAACCATGGTCTTGATCGGCTGGCGTCCCTCCGGCGGGTCGTTGATTATACTCATATCTCGAATGCCCGAGAGTGACATATGCAGAGTGCGCGGTATGGGTGTCGCGGTCATGGTGAGCACGTCGACAGTCTTCCTGAGCTGCTTTAGCTTCTCCTTGTGGCGCACTCCAAAGCGCTGTTCCTCATCTATAATCAGAAGACCCAGTTCCTTGAACTCGACATCTTTTGAAAGGAGCCTGTGCGTGCCTATCGCGATATCGACCGTCCCGAATTTGAGCCCCTCAGTGGTCTCCTTCTGTTCTTTCTTGGTGCGGAAGCGCGAGAGCAGGCCTATCGAGATCGGGAATGCCGCAAGACGTTCGCTGAATGTGTTGAAGTGCTGCTGCGCAAGGACAGTAGTCGGGCAGAGCACAGCCACCTGTTTGCCTTCATTGACAACCTTAAATGCGGCGCGTATGGCGACCTCCGTCTTGCCGTAACCGACATCGCCGCAGATCAGGCGGTCCATAGCCTTGGGCTGCTCCAGGTCGTACTTGACGTCGTGAATTGCTGCGAGCTGGTCGGGAGTCTCGCGGTATGGAAACGCCGACTCCATCTCCTCCTGCCATACCGTGTCCGGGCTATAGCTGTGTCCGCCCAGAGCCTGCCGCCACGCATAAAGCTCGACGAGTTCTTTCGCCATCTCCTGAACAGCTTTTTTGACCTTGCTGGTCGTGCGCTGCCATTCGCTGCCGCCGAGTCGATGGACTGTAGGTGGGCTGGCTTCACCGCCGATATATTTCTGCACTCGGTCAATCTGCTCAGCCGGCACGTAGAGCTTATCGTCGTGAGCATATTCCAGTAATAAGTATTCGCGCTCCACGCCGTTCGTGGTGAGCTTGTGAATGCCTCTATAGTATCCGATGCCATGGTTTACATGGACCACATAATCGCCCTCTTTGAGATCGAGGACGCTTGAGATCGGTATGCCCTCATGGGAAGCCTTGCGCGGACGGTGGAGCCTCTGCGCTCCGAATATGTCCGAATCGGTGACGACCATCAACCCGGCGTCATTGAGCTTGAATCCCGAGCGAAGCGGGGCCTGCGCTACATATACGCCTGGAATCAGGGTGTCGGGCGCAGGGATGCCGGAGTTCGCGTCATCCTGCGAGCCGCCGCCGATATCCTCAAGTCTTGCAGCCATGATCTGGAACTCAGCCAGGATTTCGAGCATGCGTTTGGCCTGCTGGCTGGCAAGGACTACTGTCAGGTCATTAGACTGCCATGTCTTGACCTGGTCGGCTACAGCCTCCAGTTTGCCGCCGTAACTCTCCATCGGTGCGGAGTCTATCTGAACAATTACGTCAGACTTTGCCCAACTGACCGGTCTCGGAAGCAGTGTGAGCGCGACGGCCTGGCGGCTCGCCAGGGCGCGCTTGACAGTGGATTCGAACGGCACATGCTGCCTTCGCTGCGATGCCAGCAAAAGCCCTCTGCCTGCCCTGTTTATCAGAGTCTCGACCATCTGCTCCTCGTGCTGCTCCCAGTGGCTCTTGATCTGCATAGGCTCATCCAGCACTATCAGTGCGTCGGCAGGCAGATAGTCAAATATTGAAACCTCATCGGACAAGAGATACGGCAGATAATACTCAAGCTCGTCGAAATAGTCCAGGTTCTCGATCCGGCGAATATCATCATTGACCTTTTCTGACAAACGTTTTGCGGACTCACTGTCATCCGACTCCGCCAGGCTCTTTAGCTGAGCGTCGAGTTCTTTTTGGATCCTGGCTATTGCGCTTTTAGCCCTCTCGCCATTTAAGAGCACCTCGCGCGACGGCAAGATCAGCGCAGACTCGACCTTGGACGTAGAGCGCTGGCTGGCGCTGTCGAAGTGTCGGATGCTTTCGACTTCGTCACCCCAAAGTTCTATACGTATCGGACTTTCATGATTGGACGCGTAGACATCGATTATGCCGCCGCGTTTGCTGAACTCGCCGTGGCGGTCCACCACATCCGCATGCTCATAGCCCATGCTTACCAGCAACGTCGCGAACTTGTCCATGTCCATTTCGTCGCCGACCTTGACGCTGGCATATGAGCACAGCAGTTCGCTGCCGGTCATGGTCCGCCTCAGGGCAGCATTTATCGGTGCCACTATCACAGATTTTTCGCCCAGCGCCAGAGCCTGCAGCGCCGCAAGTCTCTCGCCAATCACACTGTAGTTGGGCGGACCCTCCTCATATATCAGCGAGTCGCTTGGAGGATAGAACATCACCTGATCGGCGGGGATTCCATATAGAGGCAGGTCTTCGGCTATACGCTCGGCCTGCTCATAGGTAAATGTGAGCACGAGTGTTGTGCGCTGGACGTGAGAATAGAGTCCGGCGAGTAGCCAGCCTTTTGCAGCGGCGGCTAACCCCTCCACCTGGACCAGTTTAGCGCCTTTAATTATAGAATCGGTCACTTCGCGTGACTTGGAGAATCGCTTATTTATTTGAAGAAGATTTTGCAAACTCATTTTAATGCTTAGTCGACCCTTTTCAAGCTGTTCGGATTACAAGGAAATGGTAATTATCATACATATGTAATTATACTTCAACACCCGCTCCAGCGCAGGGTGCGTGTCAAATTCACGGATTATTAATCGCGAAAGAGCGAAATTTCCGAAAGCACGAAATAGGATATGGTCTTAATATAGAAGCAAACCATAAATTGCATTGGAATTCATTTCACTCGCTGATCCTTTCGCGTTTTCGCCCTTTCGTGTTTTCGCGATTAGAGCAACCTG